>NZ_JBXWPA010000016.1:0-110790 GCF_059611165.1 Ruegeria sp. CDSB013
GACGGAAGCGGTGGCGGTGCCGGTGGTGGCGGCGCCGATGGCAGCGGTGGCGGCGACGGCGGCGGTGGCAGCGACGGCAGCGGCGGTGGAGCCGGTGGCGGTGGCAGCGACGGAAGCGGCGGCGGTGCCGGTGGCGGCGGCGCCGATGGCAGCGGCGGCACCCTCTGACGCGATCAACCGCAAAGCAGCCTGAAATTTTTGGCGACGCCTTGAAAAACGCCGAAAACGTCTCGACGTTCGGCCTGACAAACAAAGGGGCGACTATCGTGTCGCCCCTTTTGCCATGCATAGCCTGATAGATCAGTCGATATTTTTAACTTCTTCCGTACACACCAACCCAATGGCTGGGTTTCGCCGGATCCTGCATCCGAAGGAACAAATACCGCGTGGCCGACCAGGGTTTGATCCGGTTGGTCAAATTGTCCAGCACCAAATCGCCCTGAGCGGAGCGATAGACAAGAACTGCATGTGCATTTCGGCGCGTATCCAACACTGTCGCAATCAGCAATTTGTTTGGATCAACGCCTGCCCTGATCAGATCTCTTTTCTTCAAAAGAGCAAAATCCTCGCAATCCCCGCCGCGCGTTGTCGGCAAAGCCCACCGCTCGGTGGTGCGATATTGCGTCTGATCCGTAACCGCGCGCGTCGTTGCGTTGACCTGACGGTTGATCCG
Organism: Ruegeria sp. CDSB013; assembly: GCF_059611165.1. Lineage (NCBI taxonomy): Bacteria > Pseudomonadati > Pseudomonadota > Alphaproteobacteria > Rhodobacterales > Roseobacteraceae > Ruegeria > Ruegeria sp. CDSB013. The sequence continues at coordinate 674 of NZ_JBXWPA010000016.1, forward strand.
CTCAATGATCTGCATTTCCTGTTGGGACGTCATGCGTACTGACGTCTTGCTTGAGCACGCCCAAGCGTACTGTCGGCACAACTGCTGCGCACCGGAAGGCGGAGGGGACGCCGCAAGAGTACGGATGAAGTTGCCCTCGCTCGCATCCGCCTGAGACGCGAAAACCGCGGCCCCGTAAACCAAAGCAGCAATCCCCACTGCCCGACCTGAAAATGTCTTCAACCGCCCGAGAGCGGCCTTGAGTCCGATATCTTCCGATTTCATGCCCGTACCTCGATCTATGTCTACGCAACGATTGACGACAAGCAGGACCGTATTCGATTAGAAAAACCTAATGGTAAACGGTAGCGCTTGTACAATCTTTGGCGAAAGTGAAGGGGAAAAAAGGCGGAAATTCGTCACTCAATATGACCATTTCGCGCAGGAATTGAGAAAAAAGCGCCACAATCTAGGCGGGAAGATACCTAATAACTCTCATTCCAATAAAATAAGATACTGGAATCACGAAGATTCCGATTGGGTGGAAAACTGCCACAATACGGTTCACTTCACTTGTGAACAGTTCGGCTGAATTTCGCCCATGAATGGATCTGATTGGCAGGAAACCCGCCGATCAGACTTGGCTTATTCTTATTCGGTAATTTCTACAACCACCAGTTCACGCTCACTTGCGCCGCGCGCGTGGTCCAGGGCCTGCTGGTACTCCGGTGAATTATAGCACTCGACCGCGGCCTCGACGGACGGAAACTTGGCGACCACATTGCGCGGACGCTCTTTGCCTTCCAGTTGGACATAACGTGCAGCGCGGGCAATAAACGCCCCGCCGTGCTTGGCAATCGCAGGCCCTGCGAGTTCTGCGTATTTCGCATATGCGTCCGCATCCGTCACGGTGACGTGAGCAATCCAGAGTGCTGCCATCTTATCCTCCCAAAACCTGTTCTGCGGCCTTGATCGCCGCATCTGCGTTCGACGCGTCCTTGCCACCGCCCTGCGCCATGTCGGGGCGTCCACCGCCGCCCTTGCCGCCCAGTTCTGAGACGGCCGCACGAACCAGATCGACTGCCGAAACCTTGTCGGTCAGATCGGCCGTCACACCGGCCGCAACAGCAGCCTTACCGCCCGCATCCGCGATCAGCAGAACGGCGCCGGACCCCAGACGGCTTTTGTGCTCATCAATCAACGCCGGCAAGTCCTTGCCCGATACGCCGTTCAGCGCCTGCGCAAGGAAGGCGACCCCGTTCACCTCACGCGCTTCGCCGCCACTCTGCCCGGCCCCGCCGGCCATGGCCAGATCGCGGCGCAGCTGCGCCACTTCGTTTTGCAGCGATTTGCGTTCGTCCAACAGTGCTTTGACACGGCCGACAACGTCATCTGGCTGCGCCTTGAGTTCCGATGCGATCTGACCCAGACGCTGATCCTGCTGGGACAGATGCCGCAGCGCCTCGTCACCGGTCAGAGCCTCGATCCGGCGTACGCCCGCGCTGCTGGCGCTGTCGCCCAGAACCACAAAAGTACCGATGTCACCAGTCTGACGTACATGGGTGCCGCCGCACAGTTCAATCGACCAGGTCTCGCCATCCTGACCTTTACCGGTCGGAGCTTTGCCCATGGACACGACACGGACTTCGTCGCCGTATTTCTCGCCAAACAGCGCCTGTGCACCCAGTTCGCGCGCATCATCAGGGGTCATGATCCGCGTTTCGACAGTCGAGTTCTGACGGATGAAGTCATTTACATCGCGTTCGACCTTTTGGATCTCTTCCGCGCTCAGCGCCTTGGAATGGCTGAAGTCAAACCTCAACCGGTCAGCCGCGTTCAGCGAGCCGCGCTGTGCAACATGATCGCCCAACGTTTCACGCAACGCCTCGTGGAGCAGGTGCGTGGCCGAGTGGTTTGCGCGAATTGCCGTGCGCCGCGCATGGTCGACCTCAAGCTCGACCGCGTCACCTTTGGACAAAGCGCCCTGATCAACGGTCACTTTGTGGGCATAGATTTTGCCATCAGCGAATTTTCTGGTGTCTTCGACCCGCGCCATGTCATCGCGTTCTTCCAAACGCCGGATTTCACCAGTATCACCGATCTGACCGCCAGCTTCGCCATAGAACGGTGTCTGGTTGACAATCACCCAGCCGGATCCCCCTTTTTCAATTGTGTCGACCAACGCACCGTCAACCACCAAAGCGGCAATCTGCCCTTCGGCCTTTTCCGTGTCATAGCCCAGAAAATCCGTAGCTCCGGCAGTATCCAGCACATCAAACCACACTGCCTGATCTGCAGCTTCACCCGAACCAGCCCATGCAGCACGCGCCTTGGCTTTTTGTTCGGCCATGGCAGCGTCGAACCCGTCCGTGTCCACGGAACGACCCTTTTCGCGCAGGGCGTCCTGCGTCAGGTCCAGCGGAAACCCATACGTGTCGTACAATTTGAATGCCGCATCACCCGGAAGTGCCGCGCCCTCGGGCAAGCCTGCAACTTCATCATCCAGGAGTTTCAGACCACGATCGAGGGTTTGCTTGAACCGCGTTTCTTCCAACAGGAGCGTCTCTTCGATCAACGGCTGCGCCTGTCCCAACTCGGTGTATTGCGCGCCCATCAGCTGCACCAGACTTGGCACCAGCTGATACATAACCGGATCTTTCGCCCCCAGAAGATGCGCATGACGCATTGCGCGACGCATGATCCGGCGCAGCACATAGCCACGCCCGTCATTGGAAGGCATCACGCCATCCGCGATCAGGAAGGATGTCGCGCGCAGGTGGTCCGCAATTACCCGGTGGTGCACATTCTGGTCGCCATAGGGATCAACCCCGGTGGCATGAGCAGACGCTTCGATCAATGTCTTGAACAGGTCGGTGTCATAGTTGTCATGGCTGCCCTGCAGCAGCGCGCCGATCCGTTCCAGCCCCATGCCGGTGTCGATCGACTGCATGTCGAGTTCGACCATCGAGCCGTCTTCGAACTGCTCGTTCTGCATGAAAACGATGTTCCAGATTTCGATGAACCGATCGCCGTCTTCGTCGGGCGATCCCGGAGGCCCACCCCAGATGTGATCGCCATGGTCGTAGAAAATTTCCGTACACGGTCCACACGGACCAGTCGGACCCATCTGCCAGAAATTGTCGCTGGTGGCGATGCGGATAATCCGGTCTTCGGGCACGCCGACCTTTTTCCAGATTTCAAACGCCTCGTCATCCGTGTGATACACCGTTGCCAGCAGGCGGTTCTTGTCGATACCGAATTCCTTGGTGATCAACTCCCACGCAAAAGGGATCGCCTCGTGTTTGAAGTAGTTGCCGAACGAAAAATTGCCCAGCATTTCAAAGAAAGTGTGGTGACGTGCAGTATAGCCAACGTTATCGAGGTCATTGTGCTTACCGCCGGCGCGCACGCATTTCTGCGCCGTCGTGGCGCGCTGATAATCTCGGGTTTCAACGCCGGTGAATAGGTTCTTGAACTGCACCATGCCCGAGTTCACGAACATCAAAGTCGGGTCATTGCGCGGAACCAGCGGGCTGGACGCGACAATTTCATGCCCCTGTTTGGCAAAATAATTCAGAAAGGTTGAGCGGATTTCGTTTAGCGTGGGCATATGGCTCTCTCGGCGCGCAATCTCAGTGTTCTGAATTGGTTTATCCCCGTCCCCAAAGATAGTCCACAAAGATAAATCGGCCTTCTTTTTGTAGGGCTAGAAAACCTGTCAACAAGATCCGTACACACCAATAATACAAGATAACCGTATGCAGAACGAGTTAAGGCGGCCACGCGGACCGCCTTGTTTGGAGTATTCTCAATTTTTGCAAAACCGAGGGATTTCTGCAGCCCCCGACTGCTTCCCTTATGCCTCGAGGATGTCGTCTTCCTCGGCAGAACCGGGCGGCATGTCGAACTCAAGACCATGCGCGGCGCGAATCTTGTCTTCGATATCCAGCGCAATGCGGCTGTTGTCGCGCAGGTATTGTTTGGCATTCTCACGCCCCTGCCCGATCCGTTCGTCACCATAGCTGAACCACGAGCCCGATTTTTCAACCACGCCAGCCTTGACGCCCAGATCCAGCAACTCACCCATCTTGCTGATGCCTTCGCCATACATGATGTCGAATTCCACCTGCTTGAAGGGCGGCGCCACCTTGTTCTTGACCACTTTGACGCGCGTCTGGTTGCCGACAACTTCGTCGCGGTCCTTGATCGCGCCAATGCGGCGAATATCCAAGCGAACCGAGCTGTAGAATTTCAGCGCGTTCCCACCGGTCGTGGTTTCGGGGCTGCCAAACATTACGCCGATCTTCATCCGGATTTGGTTAATAAAGATCACCATGCAGTTTGAGCGGTTAATGGAACCGGTCAGCTTTCGCATTGCTTGGCTCATCAATCGGGCCTGAACGCCGACGCTGCTGTCACCCATATCGCCTTCCAACTCGGACTTAGGCGTCAATGCCGCAACCGAGTCGACCACAACCATGTTCACCGCGCCCGAACGAACAAGCGTGTCGGTGATCTCTAGCGCCTGTTCACCTGTGTCAGGCTGCGAGATCAGAAGCTCATCCAGATCAACACCCAGTTTGCGGGCATATTGAGGATCCAGCGCGTGTTCGGCATCCACGAATGCACACACCCCGCCGCGTTTTTGCTGTTCCGCTATGCAATGCAGTGTCAGCGTGGTCTTACCCGAGCTTTCCGGGCCATAAATCTCGACGATCCTGCCCATCGGCAGACCACCGATTCCCAGCGCGATATCCAAACCCAGTGATCCGGTCGAGCTTGCGTCGATGTCTTGCTTGGAATCCTCACCAAGCTTCATGATCGACCCTTTGCCGAACTGCCGTTCGATTTGCGCCAGCGCGCTATCAAGCGCCTTTTGCTTGTCTGCGTTTTTCTTGTCGCTCATTGTCAGAAGATCCGCCATTGTCCTGTCGCCTTCTCTTTTGTCACACCCATGATCGGGCGGCAATCACTGCTTTGTTCGCCTCTTGTTCCTTATGGGACCAAAAAGAGAACATTTCAACTAAAACTTACAATACTTACTGTTCGGCAATTGTGTTAAAGAGTCGTTTACGCCAATCTGCGACTACAAAATCAAGCTGCGAAGGGCGAATAAATGCTTGTTTTCTATAAAGAACGCCTTGCGTTTCTGGCAGTTCCAAAAACAGGCAGCACGGCCTATCACACCGCCCTAAGCGCGCGGGCCGACTTTGTCGTCACCGGCCCGCCCGAATTGAAACATGCGCCTGTTCGCCGTTATGATAGGTTTTTTCAGAACATTTTTCGCAAAATGTATGACACCGAAATGGAAATCATGGCCGTCGTGCGCGAACCTATCGACTGGCTCGGCAGTTGGTACAAATACCGCAGCCGGGACGACCGCATCGGGCATCCGCATTCAACCCGCGACCTGAACTTTGATGATTTTGTGCAAGGTTACATGCAAAACCCCCGCCCGGAATTCGCAGATGTCGGCAGTCAAAGCCAGTTTTTCCGCACCCGTAACAACGGTTTCGGTGCAACGCATGTTTTTAAATACGAAAATCAAGACAAGATCCTGAACTTTCTGCAGGACCGGTTGAACATGGAAATCACCCTGCAGCGCGAGAATGTCTCACCAAAGCGCGACCTATTCTTGTCGCCGCAAACGGAAAAGAAGTTCCGCAAACACCACGCCGCCGAATTTTCCTGCCACGAAACGGCGCTTTAGTCAGTTTAGTTGGTTAAACACAGCCTGGGTCAACTGCGTCAGAGAGAACGGCTTGGGCAAAAAGGTGGAATTCGCAACCTCGGGGCCTGAATCACCAAAGGCGCCTTCGGTATAGCCAGACATAAAGATCACCCGCACGTTCGGTCGGGTCTCCATCGCTTTGCGCACCCAGGTTGGCCCGTCCATGCCGGGCATGACCACGTCTGTCACGAAAGCATCCACATGCACCGACCCATCCTCCAGCAGGTGCAGCGCCTCTTCGGCGGATCCGGCTTCGAGCACGGTGTAGCCCTTCAATCGCAATGCACGTGTGGCAAAGGCCCGAACCGGGGCCTCATCCTCGACCAGAAGAACCACGCCTTCACCCTGCCGGGACGTTGGGTTTTCCGGAAGGCTGGCGATGTCCTGATCAATTTTCTGCGGTGCGGTTGAAACCGGCAGATACACGGTAAATTCGGTTCCCTTGCCCTGAATGCTATCGACAAAGATGAACCCTCCGGTCTGCTTGACGATGCCGTAGACCGTCGACAATCCAAGACCGGTCCCCTCACCGGTGCGCTTGGTCGTATAGAATGGCTCAAACACTTTTTGCAGCTTGTCTGCGGGAATGCCTGTGCCGCTGTCGATCACTTTCACGGTGACGTATTCGCCGGGTTGAACCGTTGCACGATCCCGCCGGAACGGTTCGGTCAGAGAAATAACCTCAGTCTCGATGCGCACCTCGCCACCTTCGGGCATCGCGTCCCGTGCGTTCACAACCAGGTTCATAAACACCTGTTCGAGCTGCCTTTTGTCTGCGCGCACAGGCTTCAGGACGGGATCATGGCTTAACGTCAGGCGAACCTTTTCGCCCACCAAGCGGTTCAAAAGATGGATCAGGTCGGAAATTGTGTCGCGCAGGTCCAGAACCTCGGGCTGCAAAGTCTGCTTTCGCGAGAATGCAAGAAGTTGACTGACCAACGCCGCGGCCCGGTTGGCGTTCTGGTTGATCTGAACCAGGTCACCATAGTTCGGATCATTCTGATCATGCCGCAGCAGCAATAGATCGCAATGCCCCGAAATCGCAGTCAGAAGGTTGTTAAAATCATGAGCCACGCCGCCCGCCAATTGCCCGACAGCCTGCATCTTTTGCCCCTGCACAAACTGAGCTTCCAGTGTCTTCAACTCGGTCGCATCATTCAGGACGGCGATCAGACAAGTCTGTCCCTTGCACGTCACTCGGTTCAGTGTGACTTGCACGAAAACTTCTTTGTCCTGACGTGACAGGCGAAGAAATTCCGACCGGGGAACGGCATTCTCTTCGGTCTCGGTGCGGGTCAACCAATCCAGGATGGGATAGCCGAGCCCGTGCATGATTTCGGCCACGTTCGACTTGCCCCGCTGGATCTCTCCGATCAGCTTGATCGCCATCCGGTTCGCATCCAAAATTTCGCCTTCGGGGGACAAACACATAACCGGCACGGGCAGTTCAGCGAACGGGGCATCGCCCCCGGATGGACCCGCAGTTTTCATCGGCAACAAAAGCAGATCACGCACAGTGCCCGAGCGGGACAGCTCGGACACGGTCACAGGCACCCGCCCGTCCGAAGTTTCAACCAGCGAGATTTCACCCGGTTGCGGGATGTCATTGGGAAATATCTTACCCATAACGTCGGGCCTGTTACCGATCATGGCCTCTGCCATTCCGTTCACGCGCAGAATTGCCCCGTTGCGACCCTCTGTCAGCACTGGAACAGGGGCGTCATCCCATTGCCCGCCTTCAATTAGATGAAACCGCCAGCAGAACACATCCTGCCCCACGCTGAAAACCGAGATCGGGATTGTCGAGCCAACGGTCACGATATCTTCGCGGGCGCGTTCGTGGATTTCTGCGATGGATTGCAGGCGCAGCAGGATCGCTGCGGGGTTAGCGAATTTGGATTTCAGGCAATGCTGCAATCGCGCACCCGGAAAAGCATTTATCTGCGCCCTTGCCCGCGTGTTCGCGCTCAGAATATCGCCATTTGCGTTGGCGATCACCGTCGGACACAAGTCCTGTTCGGTGAAGACGGCCATCACTTCTGCCGAATTGCGTGCCGTCCGTTCGGCCGTGAACCCCCGAAAAACAACAAGAAGACCGGCGGATAACAGCGAGACGCCAGCAACAACAAGCCCCGTATTCCAGGCGGTCGGTAACACGTCTGTCAACGGTGTTACGCTCAGCAATGTGCCCAGAACAACGAGCGGTACAAGGCGCGAGAAGGCCGGCGTTTTTCGCGAGGTCGGTTCAGAAAAGATCTCTGCAGTGTCGGACATTAACAACTCAGGTCAAAAGGCTTTGTCACACTCAGCCCGAATTTGGTTAACGCCCCCTTAAGGATAGCGAAAACATCTACCTAGGGTTGTTATGCAATGACACACTATCGCGTCAAGTGCGACGTAAAGAACCCGTCTGCACCGTGTGTCACAAGCCACGACTTTCGCAGCGTTTCGGTCCAGTCGGGATTCAGTTTCAGAAATCCGTCGACAATGTCGCCGTTTTCATCATCCAACATGGAACAGGTCGCATAGGCCAGAATTCCACCCGGTCCAACCAGTTGAGCGGCAGTATTCAAGATGTCGGACTGTAATGCATTCAGCGCGTTCAACCCTTCTTCGGACAGAACCCATTTGCCTGCTGGGGCACGCCGCCACGAGCCGCTGCCCGAGCATGGCGCATCCGTCAGGACAATATCAAACGGAGCCTGACGGGCCACATCTTCCGGCTGCAGGCAGGTAACACGCACACCAGCCCGTTTTGCCCGCGTCGGCAGATCGCGCATGCGCCCTGCGTTCACATCATGCGCAAAGACCTCGACACCCGAATGGGCCGCCAGAGCAAGAGACTTGCCGCCACCGCCGGCGCAATAATCCAGAACACGCAGACCTGGCTGCAGATTGAGAACTGCGACCACGGCTTGGCTGGCTGCGTCCTGCAATTCGACCAGACCTTCGGAATAAGCGCGGCTTTGGGCAATTTTCCGGGCCCCTTCAGTGACCTCTAGGGCGGTTTCACACGCCGGATGTTCTTGCGCGGTGATCCCATCAACGGTCAAAGCAGCAATAGCACCAGCACGATCGGTTTTGGCAAGATTAGCACGCAAATGAACAGGTGCACGGGTTTGCAATGCCTGTGCCGCAGCCTCTGCCTGTTCCCCGAGCGACGTTTGAAAATGCGGCCAGAGCCATTCGGGGATGTCGCACCGCTCGGCATCCGAGCTGAACGCGCGCGGCGCGTCGGCGGCGGCTAACGGCTGTGGCGTATATCGTTCGCCCGTAAACAGCGTCTCTGGATCACCGCTGTTTGACCGGATCGAACCGATCATCAACCCGCGCCCGGTTTCTGCCCCGCCCAAGGCTGAGAAGGACCGTTTGCAACGCAACGCTTCGAACACGTGATCACGCACGGCGGCCCGGTCTTTCGAGCCCGCAAACCGGCTGCGGCGCGCCCATCCTGTCAAAGACTTTTCGACAGGTGCACCCGCAAGGATATCATCAAGGATTTCTATCGAAGCCTGAACGCGCGCTGCTGGGGTCATAAGATGTTTCCGATTTCTCTGCTAAGCCCAAAAAACGCAAAACGGCGCCCGCGTTGGGGCGCCGTGCTGCAAACTCTGTTGCGTCACATTACCCGGTAGTTCGGGCTCTCACGCGTGATCTGAACGTCATGCACATGGCTTTCTTTCAGGCCAGCGCCGGTGATTTTGACGAAGTTACAGTTCTTACGCATTTCTTCGACTGTCGCGCAGCCGGTATAGCCCATCGCAGCACGCAGGCCGCCAACCAGTTGGTGCACCACAGCACTGGCCGAGCCTTTGTAGGGCACTTGCCCTTCGATCCCTTCGGGCACCAGCTTGTCGCTGGCTGCGTCTTTCTGGAAATAGCGATCGGCCGAGCCGCGCGCCATCGCGCCCAGGCTGCCCATACCGCGATATGATTTGAACGAGCGGCCCTGATACAGGATTACCTCGCCGGGGCTTTCATCGGTGCCTGCGATCATCGAACCGACCATCGCGCAGGACGCGCCCGCTGCAATGGCCTTGGCAAAATCGCCCGAGAACTTGATACCGCCATCGGCGATCACCGGAACTTCACCGGCGGCAGAGGCGCAGTCCATGATCGCCGTCAGCTGAGGCACGCCCACACCCGCAACCATCCGCGTGGTACAGATTGACCCTGGCCCGATGCCCACTTTGATCGCATCTGCGCCTGCGTCGATAAGCGCTTTAGTGGCGTCACCTGTTGCCACATTTCCCGCAATGATCTGAACCTCATTCGACAGGGATTTCACCCGCTTCACCGCGTCTAAAACCCCTTGCGAATGCCCATGAGCAGTGTCGACCACGATGATATCAACGCCCGAATCCACCAGTTGCTCGGACCGTTCGAAGCCAGCATCGCCAACGGATGTCGCCGCAGCGACCCGCAGGCGACCCAACCGGTCCTTACAGGCGGTCGGGTTCAGCACAGCTTGTTCGGTATCTTTCAGGGTCAGTAGGCCTGTCAGCTTACCCTCACCATCGACCACCAGCAGTTTTTCGATCCGGCGCGCTTTCATCAGGCTCTTGGCCTCTTCCAGATCTGCGGGCTCTTGCAGCATCGCCAGATTGTCCGATGTCATCATCACGTGAACCGGCGTCTCATCAGACGTTGCAAACCGCATGTCGCGGTTGGTCAAGATACCCACAACGCGCCCGCTTTCATCGACGACCGGAAAGCCTGTAAAGTTATAGCGCTGCACAAGCGCCTTTGCGTCCGCCAACGTTTGGTTCACACTCAGCGTGACCGGGTTGTACACGATGCCCGACTCAAACCGCTTCACGCGCCGTATCTCTCGGGCTTGTTCTTCGACCGTCAGGTTTTTGTGAACAACGCCGATACCGCCTGCCTGTGCCATTGCGATGGCCATGCGCGCCTCGGTCACCGTGTCCATCGCTGAGCTGAGCAGCGGGATGTTCATCGTAATTTCACGCGTCACGCGCGTGGTCGTATCCGCCGTCGCCGGCAGCACCGACGAGGACGCCGGAACCAAAAGAACATCGTCAAAGGTAAGTGCCTCACGAATCTGCATCTGTTAACCCCATGCAAAAGCCCGTTTGGCGGTGACCCTATTACATGGATTTAACCTAAGGAAAAGCCCCTGACCTAAACTAGTTTGTCGTTGCGGGCAGATGCCGCAGCAAAAAACGACGCTAGACGTACAAAACGTGCCGCTGATTGGCCTTTCCCTTTGCGCACAAACCCATATCTTGCGCGACATACGCGCGAATACAAAAGGCAGGCAAACCATGACCACCGATCCCCTTGTTGTCTTTACCCCGTCGGGCAAACGCGGGCATTTCCCCGTGGGTACCCCGGTTCTGACCGCTGCACGGCAGTTGGGTGTGGATCTGGATTCGGTCTGCGGCGGCCGCGGGATTTGTTCGAAATGTCAGATCACACCCAGCTATGGCGAGTTTCCTAAACACGGCGTAACCGTATCCGAGGACGCGCTGAGCGAATGGAACGCGGTCGAACAGCGTTACGATGACAAACGCGGCTTGAAATCGGGCCGTCGTCTGGGCTGTCAGGCGACAGTTCAGGGCGACATCGTGATCGATGTTCCACCCGAAAGCCAGGTCCACCGTCAGGTTGTTCGCAAGGCCGCCACCGCGCGGGCCATTACGATGGACCCGGCAACCCGGCTGTATTTCGTGGTGGTAGAAGAGCCCGACATGCACTCGCCAACAGGCGATCTGGAACGGCTGGAACGCGCGCTGCGCGAGCAGTGGAACATTGACGCCATCACCGCCGATCTTTCGCTGATGTCCAAGCTGCAGCCCGTCCTGCGCAAGGGCAAATGGGAGGTCACTGTCGCCCTCCACAAAGGCCACAAGGATGAAGCGGCGCGCGTGGTCGAAATCTGGCCCGGATTGCATGAACATGGGCTTTATGGTCTGGCCATCGACCTTGGCTCGACCACAATCGCAGCTCACCTGACCGATATGGAGACCGGCGAGGTCAAAGCGTCCTCGGGCCTGATGAATCCGCAGATCCGCTTTGGCGAAGACCTTATGAGCCGCGTTTCATACTCGATGATGAACCCCGGCGGTGATCAGGAGATGACCAAAGCCGTGCGTGAGGCGATCAACGATTTGACCACCTCAATTTCTGAGGAAGCCGGGATTAGTTCCGAGCTGATCGTGGAAACCGTTTTCGTCTGTAACCCGGTGATGCACCATCTGCTGTTGGGTCTGGACCCGGTTGAGTTGGGTCAGGCCCCCTTTGCCTTGGCAACCTCGGAAAGCATGTCCCTGCCTGCGCGTGAGATGGACCTGACAAATATGAACCCGCGCGCGCAGGTCTACATCTTGCCGTGCATTGCGGGCCACGTCGGCGCCGACTGCGCCGCGGTGGCACTGTCGGAGGAACCGGGAAAGTCCGAAGACCTTGTGCTTATCGTGGACGTGGGCACCAACGCTGAAATCCTGCTGGGCAATACCAGCCGAGTCTTGGCGTGTTCCTCACCTACCGGCCCGGCATTCGAAGGCGCGCAGATCAGTTCCGGCCAGCGTGCCGCGCCCGGGGCGATTGAGCGCATCGAAATCGACCCTGTCACCAAGGAACCGCGCTTTCGCGTGATCGGGTCCGAAAAATGGTCCGACGAGGAAGGCTTTGATCAGGACATTGCCACAAGCGGCATTACCGGCATCTGTGGCTCGGGCATTATCGAAGCGGTCGCCGAAATGCGCGTCGCCGGATTGCTGGACGAAAGCGGCTTGATCGGGTCTGCAGACCAGACCGGCACGCCTCGTTGTGTACCCGAAGGTCGCACCCACGCCTATCTGATCCACGACGCCAGCGCCGAGGGCGGTCCGCGCATCACGGTCACGCAGGGCGATATCCGCGCCATCCAACTGGCCAAATCCGCGCTCTATGCCGGTGCGCGCCTGTTGATGGATGAAATGAACGTCGACACGGTGGATCGCGTTGTGCTGGCCGGGGCGTTCGGCGCGCATATTTCGACCAAGCACGCGATGGTTCTGGGTATGATCCCCGATGCGCCCTTGAACAAAGTCTCAAGTGCAGGCAACGCGGCTGGCACCGGCGCGCGGATTGCCTTGTGCAACATTGGTGCCCGGTCCGAGATTGAGCGTGTCGTACGCGAGATCACCAAGGTCGAAACGGCCATCGAGCCGAAATTTCAGGACCATTTCGTCGCCGCAAATGCCATCCCGCACAAGACGGATCCGTTCCCGGAATTGGCGCAGGTGGTCACTCTGCCCTCGCCCTCCTTCAATGCCGGTGGCGGAGAAGAAGGCTCTGGTCGCAGACGGCGCAGGCGGTCATAGTCACCCCTGACACGAGGGAGACGACATGCAGATCGCAAACGAGGAACAGGCTGAGTACTGGGGAAAATCTTCGTCCGGAGCCAAATGGCTGACCTATGAGGACCAGTTGGATCAGCTGATGGCCCCGGTCCTTGATCTGGTGCTGGAACGTGCCGGGTTAAAACCCGGCCTGCGTGTTCTGGATATCGGCTGTGGTACGGGTGCAAGCGCGATCGCCGCCGCAAATGCCGTGGGGCTAGAAGGCCACGTTCTGGCTGCAGATGTCTCGCAGCCATTTCTGGACCGCGCATCGGCACGGGCATCCGATGCCGGATCGCAAAACATCACCTTCCAGTTCGCCGACGCCCAGACCTACGCCTTTGAAGCAGCGGACCGAGACGCCATGATCTCGCGATTTGGGGTCATGTTTTTTGAGGATACGGTTGCCGCCTTTGCCAACATGACCCGCGCGCTAAAGCCCGGCGGCACGATGACCTTTGCCGCCTGGGGACCATTGCCCGGCAACCCATGGTTCCGAGTACCTCATATAGCGGCCACGGAACGGCTGGGCACGCCGCCCAAGGTCGACCGGAATGCACCGGGCCCCTTGGCGTTTCATGATCGTGAGCGTGTTACCGGGTTGCTGGAAAAGGCAGGTCTAAGCAATATTCGCGCCGATTCTGTTAACCTGATGTTGGACTTTCAAGGCTCTTTGCTGGATTGCGCCGCCTTGTGTACCCGTGTTGGCCCCGCCGCCCGTGTTATTACCCATTTCGACGGTAAACCCGAAGACGTGACTGCGATCCAACACGCCGTCGCCGAAGCGTTTCACCCCTTTGCCAAAAATGGTGCGGTGCACATCCCGGCTGATATCAACCTATTTCAGGCGCGTCGCCCGGAGTAAATGACCACCGACGCAACCACGCCCAAAGCGCTGATTTCTAAGCTTTTCCGATGACAAACTGAGTTCTGGAGCGGGTAGCGGGAATCGAACCCGCGCGTTCAGCTTGGGAAGCTGACAGGCTACCATTACATCATACCCGCCGCGTTTTTCACCGATATCACCAGAGGCTTATCGACTTCAAGAACCCATCATCGGAAAAGCGGCACCGCCTTTTTCCGTCCAAACCCACTACAGCCTTCGAACAGGACAACGCACCTGGTTCCGTGAATCAGAAATACCTTCTGCCTCAACGCCAGTTGCACTTGCAGATCGACCAGCCCCTCGAAATATTCATTTTTCCCAAACGCTTGCTTAAGTCAGCGTCTGCCTGTGTTGGACGACGATGTTCGCCCATCTTCGTACGTGACGACTTTCGCGTTATCGCCACTAATCTAGCGATCTTGTCAGGTTCCGGCGGCGATCAGCATCAATACGAAAAAAGGCCGGACACTTGGTCCGGCCTTTGTTCACTTGAACAGCGATGGTGTCAGGCGCGACGACGACGCCCGCCACCGCGACGGCCACCGACAGCGCCCGCTGCGCCGGCCTCTTCCGGGGATTTGTTGAACCGGATCCACTCACCACCATGCGGGTCATTATTGGTCAGCAGGTTGGCGGCACGGATGGCTTCCATTTCCTTTCCGGCACGCGGTTTGGTCGAACCCAGACCGAACAGCTGACAGAAGGTTTCGTCATCCATGTCCGCAGGCAGAATGATCCCCTTGGCTTCGACCTCGGCCTTTTTCTCGGCCAGCTTTTTGGGACCCACAGGCAGCGCCACCGGGTTCATGATTGCCGACGTCATGCCTGCGCCCATTGCCATCGGCAGGAACGCATTGTTGATGCCGTGGCGGTTTGGCAGACCAAAGGACACGTTCGAAGCACCACAAGTGGTGTTAACGCCCAGTTCTTCGCGCAGGCGACGGACTAGCGCAAAGACCTGCTGACCAGCGGTTGCCATCGCGCCGATGGGCATCACCAGCGGGTCAACTACGATGTCATGCGCCGGGATGCCGAAATCGGCGGCCCGCTCAACAATCTTCTTAGCCACTTCGAAGCGCACATCGGGATCTTCGGAAATACCGGTGTCATCGTTCGAGATCGCAACAACCGGCACGTTGTATTTTTTGACCAGCGGCAGAACCAGTTCCAGACGATCTTCTTCGCCGGTGACCGAGTTCAGCAACGGGCGGCCCTCGGCAGCTTCAAGACCAGCTTCCAGTGCGCCGGGAACGGACGAGTCGACACATAGCGGCACGTCAACCAGACCCTGCACCAGCTCTACGATCTTGCGCATCAATGGCGGTTCGGTCTCGTTCGGGTTGGGGTTCGAGTTATAGACAACGCCCGCATTAATATCCAGAACGGTTGCACCGGCCGCAACCTGCGCCAGCGCGTCTTTCTCGACAGTCGAGAAATCGCCGGCTTCCAACTCGGCCGCCAGTTTCTTACGGCCCGTCGGATTGATCCGCTCACCGATCACGCAGAACGGTTCGTCAAAGCCCAGAACGGCAGTTTTTGTTTTTGATTCTACGACTGTACGCGTCATGTCCGTTCCTTAGGAGTTTACAGGCTTTGCCGAAGCGCCGCCGTTATTGATGGCCCAGTTGGCGTTGGTCTTGATGCCGCCAAGCGGGAAGAAGTGTACATTGGTGATGTTGAAATCCGGGTTGGCCGCTTTGTGATTGGCCAGCTCGGTAATCACATCGGTCGGCTCGTAGGGCAGCAGCAGCTTGGACACATCCATCGCACGCTTTTGCAGGACCTTCAGCGACGGGCCAACGCCGCAGGCGATGGCGAACTTGATAAGCGTCTGCAGCTTGGCCGGACCTGCGATACCAATATGGATCGGAATATCAATACCAGCTTCTTTCAGACCGTCGGCCCATTCGATGATCGGTTTGGCTTCAAACGCAAACTGTGTTGCCAGCGCCATTTCGGCATCCGTGGTCTCGCTGAATTTCTGCTTCCAGCGCAGCGCGTCGTCGACATTCTTGGTCGAGCCGTCGGGGTCGATGTCCTTGTTGCCCTCAGGGTGACCTGCGACGTGCAGGCGTTTGAAACCCGCCTTGTCGAACAAACCACTTTCCAGCAACTGCATCGAGCTGTCGAAATCGCCGTGCGGGTTGGTAACACCACCGGCCAGCAGCAATGCCTGATCAACGCCCGCCTCGCCTTGATACATGGAAATCCAGCTTTCCAGCGTGGCGGCGTCCTTGATGATCCGCGCAGGGAAGTGCGGCATCACCGGATAACCTTCGTCAGCGATCCGCTTGGCGGTCTTGACCATATCCTCGATCGGCGTGCCTTCGATATGGGCAATGTACACACGCGTGCCTTCGGGCAGCAACGCGCGGAAATCTTCGACCTTTTCGGCGGTGCGCGGCATCACCTCAATCGAATAGCCTTGCAAAAAGGCTTCGACGGTCGGGTTTACAGGGCCGTTTTCGACCGCATCACGTTTCTTGAAGTTCAGCAAAGCCATTGCGGCCTCCCATAGATGTCTCGGGCTCATGCCCAACCGTCATTGGCGATCAGGGCTTTGATGCGGTCCTGATCGTATTCCGTTTCCAAACGCGTGGCTTCGGCCTCGGCAATCTCGGACGGGTCGCCGTCGACTGCAAAGGGGGCCGCCTTGCGCCATTCGGCCAGATAGGCATCGCTGTCCTTGGCGTTCACCTTCATGGCCGCGCGGTCGATGGCTTGTTCGAACCGTTCCTCTAATTGCCGCTTTGCGCCACGACGGCCTTTGCCGACGATGACTTGGGCGGGAATATCGCGCCAGTAAACAATGGTGACGTCAGGCATTGCGTTTGATTCCTCCTAACCAGATGGACCGGTTCTAAACGTCTATGTGGGGGCAAGTCGGTCGATTTTCGACACACGGCGCATTTCCAGCGACGTTTTTGCCCACGATGGATACCGGGGTTGTAACGAAGACTGAACCAAACGCGCATATCAAAATTCTCATCACTTTAATGAGCGTCTTGCACGACGCAATCGCCCGACCTATGGTCGGGGTAACTCGAAAATCGGAGGGCGTTTAATATGGCGCCCAAGCGTCCCAAAGGTGCGGGCGCGTTCCCGAAGGCGGTCGAAAGCCCCGCGCCGGCAAGACCCGATCCAGATGCGTTATATGCGGCGCTGGATTTGGGAACCAATAGTTGCCGCATGTTGATAGCCCAGCCCAAGGGCAGCGGCTTCCATGTGGTCGACAGCTTTTCCAAATCCGTGCAATTGGGCGCGGGTTTGGAACGGACCGGACGGTTGTCTCGGTCCTCCATGGCGCGCACCATTCAGGCGCTGCGCATCTGTCAGCAAAAGCTGAAACGCAACAAGGTCAGGCGCATGCGTCTGGTCGCGACCGAGGCGTGTCGGCGTGCCAAAAACTCACGCGAATTTATCCGACAGGTCAAACGCGAAACCGGACTGACGCTCGAGATCATCCAGCCCGAGGAAGAGGCACGCTTGGCCGTGATCTCTTGTGCACCGCTGGTATCCACCAAGACCGAGCAATTGCTGGTCGTGGATATCGGCGGTGGGTCGACCGAACTGGTGTGGATCGACATCTCATCCGTACCGCGCCGGGACCGTCCCGCCGCAATCATGCGGCTGCACCATGGGTTTCACACGACTGATAGCCCCTTCCCTGCGGCAAAAGTCGTCGACTGGATCAGCGTACCCCTGGGTGTTGCAACCTTGCGCGACCAGTTTAACGACGTCGAAGATGACTCGGCTCGCTTTGCTCTGATGAGTTGGTTTTTCGAAGAAAACCTCGCCGATTTCGCGCCTTACAAGGACGAGCAAGCCCGCCTTGGGTTCCAGATCGTCGGTACCAGTGGCACGGTTACAACCGTTGCGGCCTCTCACCTTGGGCTCAAGCGCTATGACCGGACCAAGGTCGATGGTTTGCGCATGACAAGCGATCAGATTGACAAAGTCATACGAGGGTATCTAGAACTCGGCCCTCAGGGTCGCCGACGTGATCCCCGGATTGGGGATGACCGGCAGGCGCTGATCATGTCCGGCTCGGCCATTTTGCAGGCGCTGTTAAGATGCTGGCCCACCGACCGCCTTTCCGTGGCGGACCGGGGGCTGCGCGAAGGCCTGCTTTATGCGCAGATGAGCGCGGACGGCGTACTGGAAGACGGACCGTTCTGATGGCGAAGACACCAAGTGGCAAAAACAACTCGGGGCGCGGGCAGCGTGACCTGAAGGTCAAGGTAAAGACTGCACGCGGGCGTAAGCTCAGCTCGACCCGTTGGCTCGAGCGGCAGCTGAACGACCCCTATGTGAAACGTGCGCAGGTCGAAGGGTACCGTGGGCGCGCAGCGTTTAAGATATTGGAGCTGGACGAAAAGTACCGGTTCCTCGTGCCGGGTGCACGTGTCGTCGACCTGGGCTGTGCGCCGGGTGGATGGTTGCAAGTCGCGGTCAAACGAGTGAACGCGCTGGGCGAACGTTCCGGCAAGCGGATCGGCACAGTTCTGGGTGTCGACCTGCAAGAGGTCGAACCGGTCGCAGGTGCCGAGGCACATGTGCTGGACTTCATGGAAGACGATGCCGACGACAAAGTCAAAGAGTGGCTGGGCGGCAAGGCTGACGTGGTGATGTCCGACATGGCCGCGTCGTCATCTGGGCACAAACAAACCGACCACATGCGCATCATGGCTCTGTGCGAAACGGCGGCCTATTTCGCCTTTGACGTACTGGAAGAAGGCGGCACGTTTGTTGCCAAGGTTCTGGCCGGTGGCGCCGAAGGCGATCTGCAAAAGCTGCTGAAGCAGAAATTCGACAAAGTTGCGAATGTGAAACCACCCGCGTCGCGTTCGGACAGTTCCGAGAAGTTCGTTGTCGCAACCGGGTTCCGGGGCTAGATCAATCGTCCAGCGAAATCCGATCCTCTGTCAGCACCTGTTCGCGCAGTGAAGCGGCGGCAATACCTTGTATCAACAACGCTTGGCCGTGATTGATGTATTCCGGTGGTCGGGCCCGCAATTCCTCGATCCGTTGCGACAAAGCCAGTGGCTTTTTGAGCTTGGACGTGTGGACCGGTTTGAGAAACATGTGTCACCTATAAGCTGGGGCAATTCTTGCCTCAGCTTGATCGGTAACTATGAAATTTGCCGGGAAAATGACGGAAACCGGGCCAAGCCGTGCCGTTTCAGCGGCCCAGTTGTTCCTTCAACTGCAATAGGTTCGGGTCCTCTGGGATGATCTCTAATCCCTGGGCCAGAACATCGCGTGCGGCCTGAGGTCCACGATTGATCTGCGCCAGTTGCACCAGCATTGGCCAAGCTTCGGCGCGTTGCGGGTCCAGCGCAACGACCTCTTGAAACGCCCGCTCGGCAGCTGGAGCATTGCGGAACGTCAGGGCCATACCGCCAAGCACGAGATGCGTTTCAGGAAAATCCAGACGGTTGGAAATCGCCGACTGCCACTCGGACATGCCCTGCCCCGACAATTGCTGTTGTTCCGCAGTCAGAGCCTGCGGCGGAATGTTCAGAAACTCTTTTGCCGCCGAGATGCGGACGTTTCGCAACGGGTCGGACAGCAGCGGCTCAAGCCGTTGGATTTGATCGGGCAAGCTGGCCTGACGCTGCAACGGCGCTGCGTTTGCGCGAACCAGAGCGTCCTCGTCCTCCAAAAGCCCAGCCGTTCTGGCCGCTATATCAACGGACCCAAAAGGTTGAAGCAGATAGGTGGCCGTGGCGCGCACGATACCGGGTTGATCACGGTCGGTCGCAATGTCCAGAAGTTCCTCCGGCCCATCCGCTCGACCAAGCGTTGCTGCCTGAAAGGCCGATCCAAAATGCGGTTCTCGATGCGCGCTGTCAGGAAACCAGCCTTCGATCTGTTGGGCGGCCCATGTCTGATCCTGATCCGAATGGCAACCCGTACAGGCATCCTGCCCCAGCCCCAAATCGGGACGAGGTACACGGAAACTGTGATCGCGCCTGCCGTCGACGCCCATATAGACACGCTCGATCATATGGCAGGACTTGCACTGCGCACCCTCGCTATTCTCTGGGTGATTGTGATGTTCCGGCACGTCGTACTCTTTGGCAGCCAGGGTTGGAAACTTGGGATTCGCGGCAGGCGAGTGACACTGCGTACACACCCCGTTTCCATCTGCCCTCAGACCTGCGCTATGCGGCTCGTGACAATCCATGCAACCCACGCCGCGGTCATACATCTTGGATTGCAGGAATGAGCCGTACACATAGACTTCATCCAAAATCTGACCGTCCGGGTGGTACAATCCCGGACGCAGGACCGCCAGATTGTAGGCGTCATGATAGGGCGTTCCGGGCAGCGGGTTGCCATCTCCATGCGCCTCACGACGAGAATGACACCCGGCGCATTGCTGAATCTCGGCCTCGGTCTGGCCCTTACCCCAATCCATCAAGAACCCGGTATCGCCCAGACCCTGCGGCAGGCTTTGCCCCCCGACCCACTCGATATGCGCAGAACCCGGGCCATGGCAGCTTTCGCACCCTACCCCGATCTCGGCCTGTACCGAGTCGTACGTTCTGGTTTCAGCGTTGTACTGTTTCTCAAAACCGGTCGCGTGACATTCCGCACACCGTGCATTCCAGTTCTTGTAGGGTCCGGTCCAGTGCAACCCGTCATCTGGGGGTAAATCCTGTTCGGGATAGAGGTGAAACCACTGCTTGTTCTCGGTATCCCAAACAACATCGAAACTCTGCAACCGGCCGGGTTCTGTTTCGAACAAGTATTGCTGCAACGGCTCAATGCCGACGACGGAATGTACGCCGTATTCGGTGGTCACTCCGCCTTTTTCCGTGACTTTTGCGCTCAGCGCGCCTTCGGTGTCGGTGAATTCAACGGACATCCCGTCATGGTCGAACCGCGTTCCGTCAAAATCGGCAACAACAGCCCCGTCTTCAACCTCGGTCCAGGCCAGCGCGTGGTGGGAATTGGACCATGCCGCCGCCTCGTCCTTGTGACATTCAGCACATTGATCCGACCCGACATAGGCCGGAGACTGGCCAAAGGCGGCCACAGGCACAAACAGCCCGACACACAACGTCAGAAATTTCACTGAGAACCCCGATCCTGATTGTCTTCCAGATCCATCAAAGCGCCGTTGTATTCGGCGCCAAGGATCAGAATGGCCGCGCACAGGTACAAAAAGATCAGCGCCGCCATGACGCCAGCCAATCCCGCATACGTGGCGCTGTAGCTGGCGAATTGCGCGATGTAGATCGAGAACCCCCACCCGCCGGCCGCCCACAAGGCCAACGTCAGAACAACGCCAGGCAGAATTTGCATCAGCTTGTGCCGCCGCGTCGGCAGGATCAGATGCGCCAACAGGACAGTGCCCGCCGGAACTGCAACCGTGAAGGTCCAGCGCAACCTGTCTACCGACAACCAGTCCGAAACGTTCACATCAGTCTTCTCGCTTACCAATTGGGTATAGGCGGGCAAAACAACTTCGACCGCGGCAATGGCCAGAATGGCAACGCCACCAACGATCACCAGCCCCAGGCACAGCAATCGGGTTTTCCAGAACGGCCAGACGTCCCTGTCATGATAAGCCTGGTTCATGGCCGCGCGAACCGCCAGGACACCGTTTGAGGCGAAGAAGATCGCCAAAAGACCACCCAGCGTTATGACGCCCGAGCCGGATTCCCGCAGGACGGCCCGCAATTCAGCCACGATTGGCCCCGCGACGTCTTTGGGCCACGCCCCGAACACAAGCTCGATCAGTTCATCGGTGACATAGCCCTGGGACAACGACCCCGCCAAAGCCACTGTGAACAACACAAATGGAAACAAGGCCATCATCAGAGACATGGCGACGTGGCTGCTCATCACGAACCCGTTTTTGTTGTTGAACCGCACTACGGCCAGCCACAGGGCTTGAACCGGTCTACCAACGAAAGGAATCACACGTGCGCTCATGCGCTCAGCCTAACCCGCCTCTGCTTTGCTCTGAAATGGCAAATCCCTTCAGAACGTAAATTATCTCGCCCAAATGTTTGGGCACATTGCAGAATCTCGCCCAGCGGTGCAGGATCATCTTCCAGAGCGACCACCAATCGTTGTAACGTGCCACGCGACATCACAGGCGGGCTAAGCGATGACTTTGGAACCTGATCAGAACACGGGCGGCCCGCGGCTAAGGCTGTCGGTTGTCCGCGATACGACAATTGTTGCCACGCTGATTGTGCTGGGACTTTATGCGGGCTCGGCTTTTTTGATCCCGCTGACCATGGCTTTGTTGATCAACGTTTTGATTATCGCTCTGAGCGACCGGGTTATCTCGATGGCGCGGGTGCCCGTCTGGCTGGCCAACATCGCCGCGGTCACAGTTGTTTTGGCTGGCTTGTTCGTGATCATGTACATCCTCGGCAGCCAGGCGACACAGTTCGCCCGATCCATCAGCACGTATGAAACCCAATTCGACGGCGCGGTGAACCGGGTCACGGGGCTGGTTGGCAATGACGTCACCACGTTCATTCGCGACAATCTGGTCAGTATCGACATGTCCTATGTCGCGCGCGTGTTGCTCAGCAGTGCAACATCGCTCCTGAACCAGTTTTTCCTGATCAGCCTGTACGTGGCCTTCCTGATGGCCGAGCGTCTGGCCTTTCGCAAAAAGATACAACTGGCTGCGGGCAATCCCGAAACCGGGGCCGAATTCACCACAATTCTGGATGCGATCACATTCAGCCTGCAGCGCTATGTCGGGGTGAAAACCTTCATCAGTCTGGTCACCGCGGGCATCAGTTACTCGGTCTTCAAGGCCCTTGGACTTGAATACGCCGAGACATGGGCCGTGCTGACATTTGCGCTGAACTTCATCCCGTCCATCGGGTCGATCATCGCCGTGATTTTCCCGGCCATGATTGCCCTGGTTCAATATGAAACGATCGGGCCTTTCCTGATCATCGTGCTTGGCTGCGGCACCATCCAATTTCTGATCGGCAATTTTGTTGACCCCGCCTTGTTAGGCCGGTCACTGAATATGTCTACGTTTCTGGTGATCCTCGCGCTGACGTTCTGGACCACCGTCTGGGGGCTGATCGGTGCGTTCCTGAGTGTACCGTTGACCGTCTGCATTCTGATCATCTTCAGCCATATCCCTGCGCTTAGGCCTGTGGCAATTCTGATGTCTCTTGATGGCCGCCTTGGTGATGACAACGTGCCTGCACGGACCCAATAACCTGTGCAAAACCCGATCTTCATAGGGTCCGAGATCTATCGCCATTCGACTTATGGCTCAAAACACCCGCTGGCTATACCGCGCGTCTCCACCGTCATGGACCTGTGCCGCGCGCTGGGCTGGATCAATTCGGAAAATTACAGGGTCAGCCCACGCGCAAAACCCGACGCGCTGCACCGCTTTCACACGCCGGACTACATAGAGGCGTTGCAGGCCGCGGAAAGAGCTCAAAGCGTCTCGGATGACGTACGCACGACCTATGCGCTGGGCACTCTGTCCAACCCGGTTTTCCCCGAGATGTACCGACGACCGGCTACAGCGGCCGGAGGATCGATGCTGGGCGCTGAACTGATCCGCGACGGCGGCATCGTGTTTAATCCTGCCGGCGGAACACACCACGGCTTGCCCGACCGTGCCAATGGCTTTTGCTATCTGAACGACCCGGTGCTGGCGATCCTGACACTGTTGCGAATGGGCCTGGACCGGATTGTCTACGTCGATATCGACGCCCATCACTGCGACGGGGTCGAGGCCGCCTTTCAGGGTTCGGACACGGTTCGGATGATTTCCATTCATGAATCCCGACGGTGGCCGTTCACCGGCAGGCTTGATGATGACGCGGGTGGCGCGGCGTTTAACCTTCCGGTGTCCAGAAACCTCAACGATGATGAATTTGACGTCATTCTCGACCAACTGATCCTACCTGCCACCGAGGCCTTCAAACCGCAGGCCCTTGTTCTTCAATGTGGTGCCGACGCGGTTGCCGAGGATCCGTTGTCTCGACTGGCGCTGTCAAACAACTCTCACTGGAAGGCCGTTGCCGCGCTGAAGGGCATTGCGCCCCGGGTTCTGGTTCTGGGCGGCGGCGGGTATAACCCATGGTCGGTTGGCCGCTTGTGGACCGGTGTTTGGGCCACATTGAATGACTTTGATATCCCCAATGCGCTGGGCGTGGACGCACAGGCCATCCTTAAAGCCCTGAACTGGAGCCGGGCAGCCGGTCGAAACCCTCCGATCCATTGGCTTCAAACCCTGCGTGACACACCAAACAACGGTCCTATCCGGCCAGAACTAAATGAGGACTTGCACCGGCTGACGGCGCGGATTTCACAGTAGATCGGCGACACAAAGGCTGCTAACATTCCGCTGTTACAGGACATTTTCTAATCACCGCACAAAGTAAAAATTCAGTTTCAATAACTGACGCCGATTGGACCCGCCAAATGAATGCACTTAATCAGATAAATGATCTTAAAGCCCGCATGGGACAATCGATCATCGGGCAGACTGACGTGATCGACCGATTGCTGATCGGGATGTTGGCCAACGGAAACTTGCTGATTGAGGGGCTTCCCGGTCTGGCCAAGACCCGCGCGGTCAAGGCAATGGCACGTAACTTAGACGCACGTTTCAGCCGGATTCAGTTCACTCCGGATCTGCTGCCATCCGACGTTACGGGGACCGAGGTGTTTCAGCAGACCGATGACGGTGGCACATTCCGTTTCGAGCCAGGCCCCATCTTCGCCAATATCGTTCTCGCGGACGAAATCAACCGCGCGCCCGCCAAGGTTCAGGCTGCGTTGCTTGAAGCGATGGAGGAACGGCAGGTAACCGTCTCGGGAACCACGCATAAAATGGAACCGCTGTTTATTGTGATGGCGACCCAGAACCCGATTGAACAGGAAGGCACCTATCCCTTGCCCGAAGCGCAGATGGACCGGTTCCTGATGCACGTTCAGATCACTTACCCTCCGGTCGAGGATGAGGTTGAGGTGATCCGCTTGGTTCGCGGGGAAGAGATTTCTGCGGGCAAGGGCGCATCCAAAGATACACCACCAGCAATCCCTCGGGACGCTGTTTTTGCTGCACGGGCCGAAATCGGCCAGATCCACGTATCCGACGCAATGGACCGCTACATGGCCGATCTGGTGCAGGCCACGCGAACGCCCGGCGCGCTCAGTGACGAGCTGGCCAGCTGGATCGACATAGGAGCAAGCCCACGCGCCTCGCTGGCATTGGACAAATGCGGTCGCGCGCATGCCTGGATGAACCAACGCGACTATGTCGACCCCGCCGATATTCGCGCCATCGCACATGATGTATTCCGCCACCGCATCACCCTGAGCTTCGAGGCACAAGGAAGCGCCAAATCGGCGGATGATGTGATTTCGGAAATCCTGCAGCTTGTTGCGCTGCCCTGAAACCAAAGGAACGCCGCGTGTCCCAGACCGCCGCATATCCCGACGACCCACGCATATACGTTGATGCGGACCACCTGTTAAAGCTGGGTCCAAAGTCCCGCGCGATCAGCCTGTTGCCTCGCCAACCTGCCCGTTCGATCCTAAACGGCCGGCATGCCTCACGCTTGCGGGGGCGCGGCCTGAACTTTGAAGAACTGCGAAACTACTTGCCCGGGGATGACATCCGTACCATCGACTGGAAAGTGACCGCGCGCACCGGAGAGCCCCATGTTAGGGTCTATACCGAGGAACGCGACCGCCCCGCCCTTTTGCTTGTGGACCAGCGCGTTTCGATGTTTTTCGGCACGCAAGTCTACATGAAATCGGTCATCGCAGCCGAAGCCGCAGCGATCGCTGCACACCGGGTGCTGGGGCAAGGCGACCGGGTCGGTGGGATCGTCTTTGGCGATACTGATGTAGCCGAGCACCGACCCCAACGC
Organism: Ruegeria sp. CDSB013; assembly: GCF_059611165.1. Taxonomy (NCBI): domain Bacteria; kingdom Pseudomonadati; phylum Pseudomonadota; class Alphaproteobacteria; order Rhodobacterales; family Roseobacteraceae; genus Ruegeria; species Ruegeria sp. CDSB013. Next base: position 26,507 of record NZ_JBXWPA010000016.1, read on the forward strand.
CGACCCGCTGCACTGACGCGGTTCCTGTCATCGGTGGGCGCGCTGAATTCAAACCTACGTGCAACGCTGCGGGATGAACCAACCGTGGCGTTGAATGACGTACTGAAACAGGCCGCGCGGATCGCGCATACCAATACTTTGGTGTGTGTCTTTTCCGATTTCGATGGGCTGAACGAGGTGTCAGAGAAACTACTTAGCAGACTTTCTGCCTCGAATGACCTAATATTGTTCAATATTTCTGACCCCAGTTCGCGTGAACTTGCCCCGAACCTTCAGCTTACGGTGTCCGATGGCGACCGTCAGATTGAACTCGACAGCTCGGACCCCGACTTGTCGCACCGAATAAGAACAGCGCTGGAAGATCGCCTTGCTCAACTGCAGACGTGGTCGCGCCGCTATGGGTTTCCGGTCGTGCCTCTGACCACGGCGGAACCAACGCTCGACCAGTTGCTCAAGCAATTTGGTCATCCCGGAGGCCGAAGATGAGCGTCGATGTCGAAGGCAAATCACTCGTCGACCTGCTGGATATGCTGGAACCTGCCCCGGTGCCCGAGCCCATATCCATGATGCCGCAGACCTGGGGATGGGGCGTTTTGGCCCTAATCCTTGCTGGGCTTATCATCCTTGGCGTTTATGCCTTTCTTCGCCACCGACAGTTGAACGCATACCGGCGTGAAGCGTTGATCGAATTGGCCGCGTCAGACAACGACACCGCAAAGATAGCCGAGATACTCCGCCGCACGGCTCTGGTCGCGTATCCACGTCGGAAAGTCGCTGCATTACATGGAGAAGATTGGACCAACTTCCTAAACCAAACCTCTGATAATGTTACCTTTACTGATGGCGCTGGCCGCCAACTTTTGGAAGCACCATACAGAGATGTAAAAGCCGATCCTGATCTGGAAATCCTCGCGCGAAATTGGATCAAGTCCCATAAGCGGGAAAGGACAGCGTGATGTTCTCCTTTGCCGCGCCTTGGGTTTTCCTCCTGCTCCCGTTGCCATTTTTAGTGTATTGGGTTGCCCCACCGCACCGCGAGAAAAGCAGTTCGATCCGCATCCCATTCTTTCGCCATGTCGCACAGGCCGCTGGGGTTGAACCCAAGTCAGGTTCCGTCATTCTCCGCCGAGCACGGTTTCAGGCCGCCGCAGTCGCATCGATATGGCTCCTTTTAGTGACGGCCATGGCCCGCCCTGAAAAATTGGGGGAACCGTTGGTTATCGAAAAGTCGGCGCGCGACGTGGTGCTTGCCTTGGACATTTCAGGATCAATGGACCAGCGGGACTTCACAACAACGGATGGCGCTCCAAAACAACGACTGGCCGCAGTTAAGGATGTTCTGCGTCAATTTATTGCCGAACGCCAAGGTGATCGGATGGCTTTGATCATCTTTGGTACTCGGGCCTTTGTCCAAGCGCCTTTCACCGAAGATCTGAACAGTTTGAATGGGTTCCTGGATCAAACTCAAGTCGGTATGGCCGGGCCCAACACCGCACTGGGGGACGCAATCGGTCTGGGTATACGCACCTTTGACTCCAGCGAGGTCGACCAGCGCCTGATGATCATTCTGAGCGACGGCGCAGATACGTCCAGCCGCATGACGCCGGTAAACGCCGCAGCAATCGCGGCCCAGAAAGGCGTCGTCATCTACACGATTGGCGTTGGTGATCCAGATGCCTCGGGCGAGGACAGGGTTGATCTGGACGCCTTGAAGGACATCGCAGTCCGCACGGGCGGCGAATACTTCTTTGCAGACGACGAAGAGGCATTGGCCGACACTTATGCTCGCATTGACGAACTCAATCCCCGGGTCGTGGAAACGCAAAGCTACAGGCCACGCGAAAGTCTTGCCCATTACCCGCTTGCGTTGGCATTGCTGACAATGCTCATTTCCATGACCAGCCAGCACATCATCCAGCGGCGCAGAGGTGAAGCATGAGTGGTGTGTTGGAAGATTTCCATTTTTTAAGAGCTGCTTGGCTGCTGTTTCTCATCCCAATTTCGATCCTTTGGTGGATGATGCGACCGAAACCAAGATCACACGCACAATCCCTGTCCGGTATCGCGCCGCACCTTGCTGCGGCTCTGACACTTGGGGCTGAGGACAAGAAGCGCGTGTACCCGATAGACGTCGCGATGATCGCTGCAATCCTTGTCACCTTAGCCGCGGCCGGACCGACATGGTCACGGGCCCCGAACCCTTTGGTCGCGGACACGGCACCGCTGGTAATAGCACTGAAGGTCACGGCCAGCATGGAGGAACCGGACTTGCCGCCATCCCGTCTGGAACGGGCGAGGTTCAAGGTGACTGACCTGATCAACGCGCGCGTCGGCGCGCAGACCGCATTAATCGCGTATGCTGGAACCCCGCACCGCGTCGCGCCCCTGACCGAAGACGCCAACATCCTGCGCCCTCTTTTGGAGGGTCTCGCGCCTGAGGTCATGCCAAAACCGGGGGACGCCGCGGCTGATGCACTGGCCCTTGCCGAAACGATCCTGAACGACAGTGATACACCCGGCGCAGTCTTGTTCGTTCTGGACGACCTTGACCCGTCTCAACTTGCTGCCTTTGAAAACACGACCGTGCCCGTGTTTTTTTTGACCATGCTGCCGAACGGTCAAAACATCGCTCAATTAAACGATCTGAGGACTGCGACGGTTGTTCCGTTCTCTAACGACGAACGTGATATCAACCGCTTAGAGCGTCAAATTCAATCTGCCTATACCGCAGCGCTGGACGACGATGACCGATTGGACTGGCAGGACAGAGGGTGGATGTTAGCCTGGCCCGCCGCGCTATTGTCGTTGCTTTGGTTCCGGCGTGGTTGGGTGATCCGTTTGTTGTTGCTGACTGTGATTTTTGCAGCTCCATCAGGACCCGCAAAAGCCGATGGTTGGCGAGATTGGTTCCTGACCCCGGATCAACAGGGGCAAATTGCCATGAATCAGAAACGCTATGACGCAGCGTCAGAGCTGTTTGGAGACCCGTACCATAAGGGCTATGCACACCTGAAAGCAGGTCAGTACCCCGAAGCAGCAGCAGTCTTTGCCGAACTGGACACGCCCGAGGCTGCGTTTTCCGAGGGAATGGCGCGCATTCGAAACCGCGAGTATAGGCCAGCCATAGCAGCATTTGAAACGGCCTTGGAGCGTCGGCCAAATTGGCCCGAAGCGCAACACAACTTGGACGTTTCCAAAGCAATCCTCGACTTCGTTGAAACAACCCGAGAGCAGTCGGACACAGGCGAAGAAGCGGGCATCGGCGCTGACGACACAGTCTTTGACAATGAGGCCGGGCGCGGCGAGGACACAACCATTCAGGCCCCCGCCGAGGACGCGCAGGCGATGTCTGCCGATCAATGGATCAGCACGATTGACACGGACATGCAGGACTTTCTGCGTAATCGCTTCCTGTTGGAAAATCAGGAACAACAGCAATGAGATACCTCATATTCCTCATTCTTTTCCTTCCAACGCAGCTTTTGGCGCAAACTGGCATTCAGCCGCAAGTCACAGTCGAGGCACCCACGGATCCCGTCACTGTCGGACAACCAGCAATCGTACGGATCAAAGTCCTAGTCCCGACGTTCATGCCGTCTCCTCCGGTGTGTCCGTCGCTCGAACAAGAAAACCTGCTTGTGCGCCTGCCTGAGCGTGCTTCTGGCCCAATTAGTGAAACTGTGGATGGCGAGACCTGGTCCGGTGTCCAACGCAGTTATCGTCTGTATCCGCTTCAGGTTGGGACAGTCGAATTCGGCACGCAAGACGTAGTTGTGACCTTTGCAGATCCCGATACGAATGCGCCGACGAAGGCCACCATCGCCCTGCCCGACGTCGCGTTAAATGCCGTGGTGCCCGAGGGCGCACGCGATCTGGACCCGCTGATCCTAGCAACGGGACTCACGGTCGACCAGCAGATCGACGGATCAACCGATATGGAAAACGGGGGTGCCATCACCCGACGCCTGACCGCAAAAATTGCCGGCACGACGCCCCTTCTGGTGCCTGAATTGATCCCCGACATGAAGGACCCGCTGCTGAGCGCCTATCCGAAAGAGCCGCGTTTTACCGAAAGCGAAGACCGGGGCGTTCTGTCCGGGCAGCGCGTTGATGAGATCGTCTACCTTGCGCAGCAAGGTGGCCAGACCCAACTGCCGCCTGTCACGATCCAGTGGTACAATCTGGATACCAATCAGGTTGAGAACATTGATATCGGTGCAGTTGAACTAACACTTGCGCCACCGGAGTGGCAACCGCCGGATGCAGATACGATTTTCAGGCTGCTCGCCTTGGCGGCCACGTTGACGCTGGTTATTTGGGGCTTGGTACGGTTCCTTGGTCCGCGTGTCAAAAAATGGAAAAAAGCGCGGCGGGACAGATATCAGAAATCTTCGGACTTTGCGCTAGATGCATTGAGGAAAGCCTTGCAAGCGCATGATATCTCAATGTCTTATTCCGCCTTGGAGTTGTGGAAACTGCGCAGCGATACCCCCGAAAAAGCAATTGGCCTGGAAGAGCAACTGGCTAGGATTGGGGCCGCAAGATACTCATCCCGCACCGGCTCAATACCTGAGGCTTGGGCTGCGGCATTGTCCGAACTCAAGGTTATGAAACGAGCGGAACACCGCGCTCGGAACCCGCTACCGCCGCTTAACCCGTAGGGTCAGCACTGGCAGGCGGCGATCAACTTGCGCCTATCCTTAAGCCGTACGCGGCCATACCCAAGTTCGATCAATCCCAGCTCTACCAAGTTGTGCAATTTACGGTGTAGCGTAGGCAACGACACTGCCACCATTTCGGCCAGTTCATCCTGTGACACGACGATCCACCCATCGGACTTTGAGGCCCCTTCATCCAAGTGCAAAAGGCGCAGAACCAACCGTTTTTCCGCCCCGGTCACTGCCAAATTTGCCATGATGCGCAGCGCAGTTTGCATATTCTCGTGCGATAAAGCATAGAAATCACGAACATATTCGGGGTTGTCACGAACAAGTCGGTCCAGCCGCCGAGACGGAAAAAACAATGCTCGCGTTTTCTGTGTCGCAACAACACTTACCAGTCGGTTGGACTCGGCTAACAACGCAAGATCACCGATCCAGAACCCGCCACCCTGTCTGTGGACAACGAAGTCCTGTCCATCATCCGCTGGTGCAGTGATTTGAACGGAACCCTCTAGAACCGCAAAGACCCCGTTGGCGGGATCTCCGTAGTTATACAGCGCCTCACCCTCATCGAAAGATTTTGCGACCCCGCATGCAAGTAAATCCGATTGAAAGCTTGCGCCTCGCGCCCCAAACCACCCTGAGGCAAGCAGCATCTGTCGGTCACGTGGGTTTTCAAACATTAGTATTCATCAATCTCATCATATGATAGGTTTCCAAGCATTGTCATAGCCTAAGGTAAGGCTATTCGATTCTCGACGTAATGTGAATTTTTCCTACCGGGAATCAATACGTTGTTGGCGGAAAAGATAGTCACCGCCATCAATTACTTTTAGATCAACGGATCATTAAGATCCGGCCAATTCAGGAGTAGACCATGTCACCACCCTTATTGATTGCAGATAGTTGGCGCGGCACATTGCGCAAATTCGCCGTAGCTTCCGTCGCGGTTGCGCTGGCCCTGCCTGCCTGGGCCCAGGATCAAAAGCCCAATATTCTTGTGATCTGGGGCGACGACATCGGACAATCCAATATCTCGGCCTATACGATGGGCCTGATGGGATACCAAACGCCGAACATCGACCGCGTCGCGAAAGAAGGCATGATCTTTACCGACTATTATGGTGAACAATCCTGCACCGCCGGTCGTTCATCTTACATTATGGGCCAGTCTGTCTTCCGCACGGGCCTGTCGAAAGTTGGCCTTCCGGGTGCTGATCTGGGAATGCAGGTCGAAGACCCGACCATTCCGGGTTTGCTGAAGGACCACGGCTATGTGACCGGTCAGTTTGGTAAAAACCACCTTGGCGACAAAGATGAGCATTTACCGACAAACCACGGTTTTGATGAGTTTTTCGGAAATCTCTACCACCTGAATGCCGAAGAAGAACCGGAGAATGAAGACTATCCGGGCGATGCGGTTCTTGCCGATGGTCGCACCTTCCGTGAAGCCTATGGCCCGCGGGGCGTGATCAAATCCAAAGCGGACGGAACCATCGAAGACACCGGCCCGCTGACCAAGAAGCGTATGGAGACCGTTGACGACGAAACCGTCGCAGCCGCGATTGACTTCATCAAGCGGGCCAATGAACAAGGCCAGCCCTTCTATGTCTGGTGGAACGGCACGCGCATGCACTTCCGTACCCACGTCAAAGATGAAATGCGCCAACAGGCCAACGAGATCTTTGGTGGCGTTGCTGATGAATACACCGCTGGCATGATCGAACATGACATGCATGTCGGGCAACTGCTGGACCTGCTGGACGAGCTTGGCATCGCGGACAACACCATCGTGCACTATTCTACGGACAATGGTCCGCACATGAACACATGGCCGGATGCTGCTGCGACGCCGTTCTGGGGTGAAAAGAACACCAACTGGGAAGGCGGATGGCGCGTTCCATCGATGGTTCGCTGGCCTGGTCAGATCGAAGCGGGCTCGATCACCAATGAGATCGTGCACCACATGGACTGGCTGCCGACATACCTGGCGGTTGCTGGCGACCCGGACATCAAGGAAAAGCTGAAAACTGGCTATAGCTCGTCCGGCATGGGCCGTGACTACAAGGTGCATCTGGATGGATATAACATCCTGCCCATGCTGACCGGCGAAACAACCGAAAGCCCACGCGCCGAGATTTTCTATTTCTCGGATGATGGTGACCTGACGGCTCTGCGCTATGACGACTGGAAGCTGATCTTCCTTGAGCAGAAAGCATGGGCGACCCTGCGTGCATGGATCGAGCCCTGGACCGAGCTGCGTATTCCTCTGATCGTGAACCTGCGTCGTGACCCTTATGAGCGCGCCTATCGCACCTCCAACACATATTATGACTGGTTGTTGGATCGGGCGTATTTCCTGGTTCCGGCACAGGAATACGTGGGCAACTTCCTGGCAACCTTCCAGGAATTCCCGCCGCGCCAGAAAGCGGCAAGCTTCAACCTGGATCAGGTCATGGACAAGCTGACGACACCGACAAACAACTAAGTCGTATCTAAAATCCAATCGGGCCGCCCCTTCAAGGGCGGCCCTTTTCATCTTGAAATTGAACGAGAAATTCATGCGACCTTTAGTTCTAAGCGCCCTGCTGTCCTGTGTCCCTCTGTCTCTGCTTGCTGACCCTCTGCCCAGTTGGACCGAGACCGAAAGCAAAGACAGGATCATCGAGTTTGTCGCCGCCGTGACCGACCCACAGCGCCCGGAATACGTGACGCCGGCAGAAAGGATCGCCGTTTTCGACAATGACGGCACGCTTTGGGCCGAACAGCCTGTGTATTTTCAAATGATCTTTGCGATGGATCGGCTAGCTCAGATGGCTGAGGATGACCCCTCGATCCTGACTACGCCCGTTTTGCAGGCCGCAGCGACAGGCGATCTGAAGACGGTCGCGGAAGGTGGTCATGATGCTTTGATCGAGGTGTTGAATGCCTCACACTCAGGTGTCTCAGTGGATGATTTCCAAGCTTCCGTAGCCGACTGGCTGGAAACCGCCCGCCACCCGGAAACCGACCTGCCCTTTGATCAGATGACCTATCAGCCTATGGTCGAGTTGCTGCGGTATCTGCGAGACGAAGGGTTCAAGACCTACATCGTCTCCGGCGGTGGAGTGCACTTTATGCGCGTCTTCGCCGAAGACGCTTATGGCATTCCGCCCGAACAGATTCTGGGCACATACATGGACACCACTTATGACAGCGCGGAAGGCGAACCGGTTATCACCAAAGCCGATGGCATCGCTTTTGTGGACGACAAAGAAGGCAAACCGATCAACATCGAGAGGACGATCGGCAGACGCCCGATTCTGGCCGGGGGAAATTCAGACGGCGATTTTGCCATGTTGGAATGGACCACGGCAGGCGATGGGCCACGGTTGGGTGTTTTGATTCACCATACCGATGCAGAACGAGAGTGGGCCTATGACCGTGAAAGCCCAATCGGCAAACTGGTCGATGGATTGGACAAAGGGCCAGACATGGGATGGGTGATTGTAGATATGGCGCAAGACTGGTCGCGCATCTACACTGGGGCGAACTGAACCACCACGGAGCCCGATAACCCTATGTGGACACTGCTTGTTTCCGCCTTCGTCTTTGCGCTTTACACAACAGCAGTATTCTTTTCTGTGCGCGCGGCCCAAACCGCGCGGACACCTCAGGGCGCTGTCGGTTGGGTGGTCTTTCTGATCTCGGCCCCGATGTTTGGCGTGCCGCTTTACCTGTTTTTGGGACACCATAGATTTCGGGGCTACCGTATCGCGCGCAAGGAGAGCCAGCGCGTGGTTCAGGGGATCAAGACCTTCGCCGACTACTCAACGCCCGATGCCGACAAATTGCTTATCAATCCCAAACCGTTCGAGGCGCTGGCGCATATGCCCGTGTCGCGCGGCAACGGGGCAGAGCTGCTGATCGATGGGCAGGCCACCTTTGATGCGATTTTTGAGGCCATCGATGCGGCCAAGACTTACGTTCTGATCCAGTTCTACATCGTACGCGCCGATGCCTTGGGTCAAAAACTGAAAGACAAGCTGATCGAAGCAGCCAAACGTGGTGTCAGCGTCCGGTTCATGATGGATGCCGTGGGCAGTTACGCCCTGTCCAATGACTACATCGAAGAGATGCGCGAGGCCGGTATCGCGGTTTCGGATCCAAATGAACAACGCGGACCAAAATTTCGTTTCCAATTGAACTACCGCAACCACCGCAAAACCGTTGTTATCGATGGCGAAACCGGATTCATCGGTGGTCACAACATCGGGGTCGAGTATCTGGGCCAGGACCCGCATTTCGGACATTGGCGCGACACCCATGTCAGGTTAACCGGCCACATAGTCCGGCAATTGCAGTTGATCTTCATCGAAGACTGGCATTGGGCGCATGAAGAAGATTTGATCGACCAGTTGGATTGGGCCGGGTCCGAGGCGGATCAGGATATCAACGCATTGCTGGTCGCAACAGGCCCGGGCGATGAAACCGAAACCGGGTCAATGATGTTCTTCGCCGCGATCACCGAGGCGCAGAACCGGATCTGGATCGCATCGCCGTATTTCGTACCCGACATCGATATCATGACCGCCCTGAAACACGCAGCTTTGCGCGGTGTCGATGTTCGTATTCTTGTGCCCGATGCCATTGATCACCGCCTGCCGTGGCTGGCGGCTTTCGCCTATTTTGATGAAGTTCGCGCCTGTGGTGCACAAGTCCTGCGCTATACGGACGGGTTCATGCATCAAAAGGTCTTCGTTGTGGATGACTCACTGGCCGCAGTGGGCACGACCAACCTGGACAATCGATCATTTCGATTGAATTTCGAGGCAATGGCCCTGTTCTTTGATCCCCAGACAACAGCCGCAGTCGATGCGATGCTGCAAGACGATTTTGCCAATAGCTATGAGCTGACGCGCTATCTGGAACAGCAACCAGTGTACATACGCCTCGGCGCTCCGCTGGCGCGACTGTTCGCGCCGATCCTTTAGGCCATGAACCTTTCCTGAAACACCCGGGTCATAAGGGCGACCATGTAGGCCGTCGACAACCCAAAGGCCAACAGGCCTGTAACTGCAGCAAAAGTACCGAAAATCCGCAGATCTTCGCCCAAGACGATGTCGCCGTAGCCAAGTGTTGTGAATGAGACCAGCGAAAAATACAGCGCCGTATTCCAGTCGGGCAATACATCGCCGAAAACCCAGACGATGGCCCAAATCCAGACCTGAATGGTGTGGGTCGCGACGATAAAGGCCAGCGCGGTTGCAATTGGACCGGCCGTTGCCAAAATGGCGCCTCTGGCTTCCCAACGCTCGATCAGCCTGTTGATGGCCAGCGTGCACATGGTCAGAAGAAAGATTTCGACCAGAAAGCAAAGCCCGAGAAACGTGCTGCCCCAAAGGATCTGCTGTGACAAGGTCATGTTATCGCATCCTGAATTGTACCGACGACGGATCGCCTCACAATGACCTGCACTTCCGGCTGAGACAACCCGATCACCCATGTTCATAGTGCGGCGAAAGGAACCTATGGCGCGTCAACACTGGACAGTCGGCGAAACTGTTGCAAATCCTTGTAAAAATGAGGGCGAACATGCTTGTGATATTTGACAAGGTTCAGAAATCCTATCCCGGTGGTCGGCCGGTCCTGCGCGACGTGTCCCTATCGCTGGATCGCGGCCAAACACTGGCCCTAACCGGCGAAAGCGGCAGCGGTAAAAGCACCCTCCTGAACCTCGCTGCCGCATTGGACACTGTGGACAGCGGGGAAATCACACTGGACGGCGTAGCCCTGTCGCAACTGGATGATCCAGGCCGGGCCGCCCTGCGCCGCACGTCCTTGTCGCTGGTGTTTCAGCAATTCAACCTGATCCCATCTTTGACAGCAGGTCAAAACCTGTCGTTTCATGCCCGCTTGGCCGGGTGCCACGACCCCGATTGGTGCGAGCATCTGGCCGAACGGATGGGCCTTTCCGATCTGCTTGATCGATATCCCGAGAACCTGTCGGGCGGACAACAACAGCGCGTTGCCATCGGTCGTGCCATAGCCGCCCGGCCCAAATTGCTACTGGCGGATGAACCTACGGGAAACCTGGACGAAACCGCCAGCGCCACCGTTCTTGACCTCATGTTGGCTCTTGTTGCGGATACCGGGGCCGCGCTGCTTTTGGTCACCCACTCGCACGAGATTGCGGCCCGTTTGGATCGGCGTGTGCATCTGTCTGGCGGGCTTATCGCATGACGCTGACCGTCATTCAGGCGCTGGCATCTCATTGGCGGGCACACCGGCTGCAACTGGCGACCCTGCTGATCGGCCTGGCCCTTGCAACCGGTCTTTGGTCTGCGGTGCAGGCCATCAATGCCGAGGCTCGTGCCAGCTATGACCGGGCCGCAGATCAACTGGCGCTAGGTCGGTTTGACGAATTGCACAACCCCTCCGGCCCGATCCCCCTGTCGCGTTACGTCGAGCTGAGGCGCGCGGGCTGGCAGGTTGCAGCGGTACTGGAAGGCCCATTTCGCGTTCAGGGTCAGACCTTACGGGTCCTTGGCGTTGATATGGTGGCCTATCCCGCCCTGCCCGCTGTCACACAGATGGAACAAAGCGGCACGCCACCCAACCCTGCCGATATGTTGACTGCGCCGGGGCGATTGCTGACGGCTCCGGTTTTGGAGCCGCTATTGGCCGGCCAGACCGGTTTGCCTCCGATCCTGATCAGCGATGCCTTACCGCCCGATCTGATCCTGACCGACATTGGTGTGGCCGAGTCGTTACTGAAGAAGCCGGGAGAGATTTCGCACCTGATCATTTTACCGGATCAGCCCGGTTCAATTCCACCGCTGTCGACTATTGCCCCCGAACTGGAGCGGGTCCCGGCACAGGAACAACTGGATACCGCACAACTGACCGACAGTTTTCACTTGAACCTGTCCGCCTTTGGCCTGCTGTCCTTTGCGGTGGGTCTGTTCATCGTGCACGGAACCGTGGGCCTGGCCTTTGCCCAGCGGCGCGGCATGATCCGGACCCTGCGCGCTTTGGGCGTTTCGATGCGGCGGCTGGTTTGGCTGATCATGGCTGAGCTTTCCGTGCTGGCGATTGCCGGCGGAATACTCGGTTTGGTGTTGGGCTTTTTCCTCGCAGGCGCGCTGTTGCCGGATGTGGCTGCAAGTTTGCGCGGACTTTACGGCGCACCTGTCAGCGGCCAGATCTCATTGCAACCACAATGGGCACTGTCCGGGTTGGCGATGGCCTTGGGTGGCACGTTTTTGGCCAGCGGACACGCCTTGTATCGCCTGTCACGAATGCCGATCCTAAGCGGCGCAGGCTTACAGGCCTGGCGCAGCGCGGCTTCGGGCAGCTGGGTCGTCGCCCTTGCCGGTGTCGCCGCTATTGTCGGGGGCATTCTAGCCCTGTTGTTGTTCGGGGGGTTGGTGGCCGGTTTCGTCATGGTCGCCGGGTTGCTGGTCGGCTCTGCCTTGGTACTGCCCTATGCCTTGTCGCGCGTCCTGATCCTGTTTCAGCGTTCAGCGAAGGGGCCGATCGCCCAATGGGTCTGGGCGGACATGCGCGCCCAACTGCCGGGCCTGTCCCTGGCGCTGATGGCCTTGTTGCTGGCGCTTGCCGCGAATATCGGCGTGGGCACGATGGTTTCCAGCTTTCGGCTGACCTTTACCGGCTGGCTGGACCAGCGCCTGACATCAGCGCTCTACGTCACCGCTGCCACTGATCAGCAGGGTCAGGACATCGCTGAATGGCTGGCCCCACAGGTGGATGCCATCCTGCCGATCCGAAGCGTTGAATTGGCACATTCGTCGGGGCCTCTGTTTCTCTATGGTATCATCGACGATCAGACTTATCGTGAGAAATGGCCGCTTATCAGCTCCTCGGAACGTGTTTGGGACAGGGTCCATGACGGAACCGCCGTGCTGATCAACGAACAGCTGGCCCGCCGGGAAAACCTGTGGCCCGGAGATACTCTGGCGATCACATCCGCTGACACGTTGACCATCGCAGGTGTCTATTCGGACTATGGCAATCCAACCGGTCAGGCCATCGTTTCCATGGCCCAACTTGACCGTATCGCGCCCGGTGCTGAGGCGCGCCGGTTTGGTATTCGTGTCGCGCCAGATCGGGCCACAGATCTGGCCCAAGCGTTACGCAACCAATTCGACCTGCCCCGCCGAGCAGTCGTCCAGCAAGCCGCAATGAAGGCGCAATCCATGCAGGTGTTCGAAAAGACATTCGTTGTGACCTCGGCCTTGAACATCCTGACGCTGGGGGTTGCAGGGTTCGCCATTCTGACCAGCCTGCTGACGTTGTGGACGCAGCGCTTGCCCCAGATTGCGCCCATCTGGGCCCTTGGGTTGACGCGTGCGGAACTGGCCCGGCTTGAACTTTTGCGCAGCGTTCTGCTGGCCGCTTTGACCGCCTTGCTGGCTCTTCCGCTGGGGTTGGCTTTAGCCTGGGCCTTGCTGACGATCATCAATGTCGAAGCGTTTGGCTGGAGGCTGCCGATTTACCTGTTCCCTGTCGACTGGGTCTATCTGTTGGGTCTGACCCTGCTTGCGGCGACCGTTGCCGCGGCCCTGCCTGCCGCCCGTGTGGTGCGCCTGCCGCCTGCGGATCTACTGAAGGTGTTTGCCAATGAACGTTAGGATCTGGCTTATAGTCTTGCTGCTGGCCGTGCCCGGCATTGCCCGCTCGCAGGGATACGCAGGCCTGGGCGGTTCTGCCGAGGGGTTCACTGTGCCCCAGCCGGGGTATCCGTTTCAATTCCCGCAGGATCATGGCCCCCACCCGGACTACCGGATCGAGTGGTGGTATCTGACGGCAAACCTCAAAGGTGAGGATGGGCGTGATTATGGTATCCAGTGGACGCTATTTCGGTCGGCACTGAAACCGCATGAGGTCGAGGGGTGGCAAAGCCCGCAGATATGGATGGGCCATGCTGCGGTGACCACGCCCGACAAACACTATTTCGCGGAGCGTCTGTCGCGCGGCGGCATCGGTCAGGCAGGGGTTACGGCAGCGCCATTCGAGGCGTGGATCGACGAATGGCACATGCGCGGGTCAGACCCAAACGCGGTCAGCCTGTCTGCGAACGGTGCGGATTTCGGCTATGACTTAAAACTCGAAGCCAACGGGCCGCTCGTGTTTCACGGCCGGAATGGGTTTTCGGTGAAATCCGGCGACGGGCAAGCCAGCTACTACTATTCCCAGCCGTTTTACGAGGTCCAAGGCGTCTTGCGCATGCCGGGTGGAGATGTCGCCGTCACCGGACAAGGGTGGCTGGACCGCGAATGGTCATCACAACCTTTGGCCGCAGATCAAAGCGGCTGGGACTGGTTCTCGCTCAGCTTTGACGATGGCGACAAGATGATGGCTTTTCGGCTACGCGGCGACCGAGGTGATTTCACCGCGGCCACGTGGATCGCCGCCGATGGTACGACGACCGCGATCCCCGATGGTTCGGTCGCGTTCGAGCCGCTGACGACCGCGCCCGTTGCTGGCCGCGACGTACCTGTCAGATGGCGCGTCACATTGCCTGACCGGGATCTGGACGTCGAGGTATCAGCGCTGACACCCGACGCGTGGATGGCCACCCGGTTTGAATACTGGGAGGGTCCCGTCCAGATCAGCGGCAGCCATTCCGGACGGGGATATCTTGAGATGACAGGGTACTGATCCGCCTAGTTTTCTTAGCGCACCACGTAGACAGAGACGTCTGAATGCCGCACGACCCGTGCAGCATTCGGGCCAAGCAGATAGTCTTTCAAGTCTGGTTTGTGCGCGCCAATCACGATGAGATCGCTACCAGCACTGTCCGCAGTTTTTAGGATTTCCTGATAGGCAGTACCCGTCGCGACCACGTGGCGGATCTTTTCATTCCGATCCGCCCCAAGTGTGGACACACACATCTCGGCCAGTTTGGTATGTGCCTCTTCCAGCGCCTTGTCGTGAAAATCACTTTCGAAAAAGCCAGACACCCAGCTTTCCCCGAAATCCGGCAGAACGGTTACCACATCCAGTTGCGCACCTTCCTGATCGGCCAGCTTCGCAGCTTTCTTCAGAACATGCGTATCAAGATCGCCATTGCTGATATCGACGGCGCAGAGAACAGCGTTTGTCATGCGGTCACCTCTTGTCTTGCGGCGCGGCCGCGCTGAAGGAAAGCGATCAGTCCCAGCAAGAGCATTGCCGGAATGTAGATCAACTGTTTCGGTGGCTGGCTGGCTGGCAAGCTGACCGAGGTCAGACGGACGGCCTCATCTCCGTAGTAATCGAAGATATCCAGATCATCCGCGACCGGAGTTCCGAACAGCGGCTCTTCCAGTTTGACCAGCCCGTCTTCCTCAAGCAGCAGCAGGCCCATCGCGTCGACACGCGCTTGGCCTCCTTCTTCGCTGCCAACGGGAACAACAACCGTGGTGTCCGTCATCTCAAGCGTGTCAAAGTCCGGCCCGCTGATGACCATACGCACCTCGGTACCCGGAGGCGTTTCGCCGATGGTTTCCACAAATGCAGCAGGCTCGACCGAGGTAAACGGTGGCGCGATGCGGTTCATGAAGAAGTCAGGCCTGAACAGCGCGAACGCCACCAGGATCAGCGCGACGCTTTCATAGATCCGGCTGCGGGTCAGGAAATACCCCATTGTCCCAGCCGTGAAGACGAGGATGGCGATTGTCGCAAATATCGCCACGGTTATGCCTTCGACCCACGTCACATCGATCAGCAGCAGGTCCGTGTTGAAGATGAACACAAACGGCAAGGCCACGGTGCGCAGGCTGTAAAAGAACGCAATGAACCCGGTTTTGATTGCGTCACCACCGGATACTGCAGCGGCCGCAAAGCTCGCCAATCCAACCGGCGGGGTCACGTCAGCCATGATCCCAAAGTAAAAGACGAACAGGTGCACCGCAATAAGTGGCACAATAAGTCCGCTTTGCGCACCCAGTTCAACAACCACGCCAGCCATCAACGAACTGACGACGATGTAGTTCGCGGTTGTTGGCAAGCCCATGCCCAGGATCAGGCTCAGCAGTCCGACCATAATCAGCATCAGGATCAGGTTGCCGCCAGACAGGAACTCAACCAGGTCAGCCATCACTTGCCCCACACCAGTCAAGGTCACGGTGCCCACGATGACGCCTGCAGTTGCCGTTGCCAGCGCGATACCAATCATGTTCCGCGCGCCGTCGATCATGCCCTGCCAAAGGTCAGCGACACCATCAATGAACGTGTTGTAGACGTTGCTTTGCCCGCGGAATATCGCCTTGAGCGGCTTCTGCGTTAGTAGGATCACGAAGAGAAGCGTCGTGGCCCAGAAAGCCGACAGACCCGGTGACTTCTGCTCGATCATCAAGAAGTAGACCAGCACGATAATCGGCAACAGGTAGTGCAGCCCAGCTTTGTAGATGTCGGCAATGACCGGCAAGGTCACTTCTTTGGCGTTTGGATCGTCCGGCTCAAGATCCGGCACCTGAGCGGCCAGATACAGCAGTGCCACATAGATGGCACAGATGATCAGGCTAAGGACCAGCCCAGCCGATGACGGCACCCAGTTTGTCACCGCTTCGACCGGGAATTGAGAACCGTAGCACAGCCCGGCAAAGACCAGGAAGAAGGACAACATACCGACAACTGTGCGCGCCAGCTTTACGTCGCGGTCGCCCAGCGTGGGCATGTTCCGCTTCACGGCCTCAAGGTGCACGATATAAACAAGCGCGATGTATGAAATCGCGG
The DNA here is from genome assembly GCF_059611165.1 of Ruegeria sp. CDSB013. Lineage (NCBI taxonomy): Bacteria > Pseudomonadati > Pseudomonadota > Alphaproteobacteria > Rhodobacterales > Roseobacteraceae > Ruegeria > Ruegeria sp. CDSB013. The sequence continues at coordinate 42,889 of NZ_JBXWPA010000016.1, forward strand.
CAGGCAGGAAGGCGTGGGTGATCACCTCGACATATGAGATGCCCACATATTCGACCATCAGGAAGGCTGCAGCGCCCATCACCGGCGGCATGATCTGTCCGTTCACGGATGAGGCAACCTCGACCGATCCGGCCTGCTCGCTGCTGAACCCAACGCGTTTCATCAGCGGTATGGTGAATGTACCGGTTGTCACAACGTTGGCGATGGACGAACCCGAGATCAGGCCGGTCGCGGCCGAACCCACGACGGCCGCCTTGGCAGGGCCACCACGCAGGTGCCCCAAGGCACCGAAAGCCATCTTGATAAAGTAGTTCCCTGCCCCGGCCTTATCCAGCAACGCGCCGAACAGAACGAACAGGAAGACGAATTTGGTCGAAACCCCAAGCGCGATACCAAACACGCCCTCGGACGTGATCCACATATGGCTCATGGCCTTTTTCAGGCTTGCGCCTTTCCAGCGAATAACCTCGGGAACCCAATCAGAGGATCCGAAAAACACATATACCAGAAAGATCGTCGCAATGATCGCCATTGCGGGGCCAAGCGCACGACGCGCGGCCTCGAACAACAACAGCAGACCAACCAGGGCGACCCATTTGTCGGTGTCATCCGCAAGACCGCCTGCATCGACGATCTTGTTGTAAAAGAAATAACCATACAGCGCGACAAACGCACCCAGCAATCCCATGATCCAATCCTGAATTGGGATATAGTCACGTGGGCTGGATTTCAGCGCCGGATAGGCAGCAAAGGCCAGAAACATGGCAAAGGCCAGGTGAAACTGCCGCGCGTTGTTCACTACGCTGCCTGGCAGAACATAGTTCGCCAGAGGCGAGGCCAGGATGACCTGAAAGATCGACCAGATCGCGGCCACAACGGCCAGGAAAACCCCGACATTACCGACCGGATTACGTCCGCCCGCATCGGATGAGGCTACAAGATCCTGTAGCTCTTCTTCGGATAGCGGACGATTGGATTGTGTGTCGGAACTCATGAATTGTCTCCCCGTCGCGGCCATTTTGGCCTTCTGAACCACCCGATTTGTTCGGGTTTTGGTTGCAGGGCGCCCGTTGGGCACCCTGCTTTAGGTCTGGCTTACTGAACCCAGCCTTTTTCTTTGTAGTACTTCTCAGCACCCGGATGCAGCGGAGCCGACAGGCCATCTGCAATCATTTCTTCAGGCTTGAGGTTGGCAAATGCAGGGTGCAGCTTTTTGAAGTCGTCGAAGTTTTCGAAGACCGAGCTGACAACCGCATAAACCGCATCATCCGACACGTCTGCCGAGGTCACAAAGGTCGCGCCCACACCAAAGGTCGAGGTGTCACCATCCGAACCACGGTACATGCCACCGGGGATGGTTGCAGTACGGTAGAACGAGTTGTCGTCAACCAGCTTGCTGACGGCGTCGCCGCTGACATTCACCAGAACCGAGTCACAGGCCGTGGTCGCTTCCTGGATCGAACCCGACGGGTGACCAACGGTGTAAACCATCGCGTCGATCTGGTTGTCGCACAGAGCTGCGGACTGTTCAGCCGCTTTCAGCTCGGTCGCCAGTTCGAAATCGTCGGTGGTCCAACCCATTTCGCCCAGCAGGACTTCCATGGTGCCGCGCTGACCGGAACCGGGGTTACCGATGTTGACGCGCTTGCCTTTCAGGTCTTCGAAGTTGGTGATGCCGGAATCGGCACGTGCCACAACGGTGAACGGTTCGGGGTGAACCGAGAAGACGGCGCGCAGGTTTTCAAAGGGGCCAGCCTCTTCGAATTTCGAGCTGCCGTTATACGCGTGGTACTGCCAGTCGGACTGAGCGACACCAAACTCCAGCTCGCCTTCGCGAATGGTGTTGATGTTGTAGACCGAACCACCGGTCGACTCGACCGAGCAACGCACGCCGTGCTCTTTGCGGCCCTTGTTCACCAGACGGCAAATCGCACCACCGGTCGGATAGTAAACGCCGGTCACGCCGCCGGTACCAATGGTGATAAACTCTTCTGCATAAGCGGCCGGAGCCATAAGAGCAGCGGTAACGACCGCGCCCAGGCTAAGCTTGCTGCTGTTTTTCATTTTTGAGAACTCCCAACTCTTTTTGTGGATGAGAGACAGTTCAGCGGCCCCCATCCAGGGACCTCGCCGGTACGGCAAGCGAACCCGTCTTGCAACGGGTCAAGCATCTGAAATTTAAAAGTCTCCCAACACCTTTGACGTTTCATTCAGACACTCCGCTTGTCAACCCCTGCGCGGGGTATGAAGGCCCCGATCCGCAGATGTGAGGAGATTTCCGAAAGTTTCCCCCTTTAGCGGGGCGGTTTTGCACAGATCGGCATCACTGGACCGGATCATGAACAACCGTGGCAGCTAAATATCCAAAAACACTTTGAAAGTTTGGAATCCCCAACCTAGGCTTGGCCTAACGACCCGATGTTTCATAAATTTACGCGGAAGGGTTCTGGACAGTGGACGGCAAATCACCCAGTCCGATGCTTGTGATCGCCCTAGCCCTCAGTGCGGCCATCGCAATCTGGGGCATTGCTGACCCGCAAGGCTTGGGCCGCATTGCTGCATCGGCGGTTGCGACGCAATTCAACAGCCGCGGCTGGTTCATCATGCTTGAGGTCAGCGGGCTTTTGTTTGTGGTCCTCTTTCTGGCCTTGTCACAATTCGGAGATATCCGCCTTGGCCCTGACGCAGCCGAACCAGAGTTTTCAACGACCGCATGGATCGCAATGCTATTTGCTGCCGGGATGGGGGTCGGGCTGCTGTTTTATGGGGCGGCCGAGCCCCTTACCCATTACGAAGTGCTGCGCCAGTACAATAGCGATGCCGAAGCGGCCAGCTATGCAATGTTCGTGACCTACTTGAATTGGGGATTCCACGCCTGGGCGATTTACGGAATCGTCGGATTGGTCATCGCCTATTTCGCCTATCGCCGAAATCGCACTTTGTTGCTGAGCGCCCCAGTCACCGACGCACTTGGCGAAGCAGGATGGACAAAAGCGCTGGGGTGGATTTTCGATCTACTCTCGATCGTCGCAATTGCCGTCGGTTTGGCGGGCTCGATGGCGATGGGGGTATTTCAGATCCAGACCGGACTGGCAGGCCTGTTGGGTATAGAAACCTCAGGCGTGCTGACCCTGCCCGTTTTTGCCGCGCTGTGTATTGCGTTCATCATACCGTTGCGTCGCGATCTGGGCGACGGAATGGCCCTGCTGTCCAACGCGGCAATGCTGATCGCCGTCGGGATGATGGTCTATCTTCTGGTGCTCGGCCCAACCTCTTATCTGATGGACGGCATTGTTTCCGGGTTCGGACGGTACCTGTTCGGTGTCCTGCCTGCAGGGTTCTCGACCGCGGAATTCTTCGACGACCAGTTGGTCGACTGGTTCCACGGCTGGACGCTGAACTATATGATCTGGTGGCTGGCTTGGTCACCCTTCGTGGGCATTTTCATCGCCCGGATTTCCCGCGGACGCACGATCCGAGAGTTTCTGATCGGAGTCGTCGTCACCCCTACACTTTTCTCTATCCTGTGGTTCGGCGTTTTTGGCGGCTTGGGTTTTTTCGATGCTTTGCGTCAGGACGGAGCCTTATCAGCCGTCAACGCAGAGAACCTCGACGCAACAACATTTGCGTTGCTTGAGCGCTTCCCGCTGGACGGCATCACAAGAATAGCAACAATCCTGGCCGCGTTCCTGTTCGTGGTCACCAGCGTCGTCAGCGCCGGGTTCACCCTTGCGATGATAGGGACCGGAGGCGACGACAACCCCTCTCCCCGAATTCGTACGATTTGGGGCATTATCCTTGGCGCGTTAGGGATGGCGATGATTCTGGTGGGCGATATCTCTCTGGTTCGGTCCATCATAGCGCTGTCAGCCATCGCTTTCGTGTTTATCGTGCCCGTTCTTGTTGTCTGCCTCTTCAAACGTCTGGCGCAAGAGGATCGATCATGAGTGGCCAATTGATCGACACCGCACTGAACCTAAGCGTTTTCGCCTATATCGGGTTTCTGGCGTGGCTGATCCTGCGACGCAGTAAGTGAGCGCAGAAACTGGGAACAGATTCGCCCCGAACAACCCTAGTCTGTTCGCTTTTTCCTTAGTTTGCTAGAAAACTTGCCCGATGAAACTGCGCGCACAATCCGGAACTCAGATTGTCGCCAAGCTTTCCAACGACCGTCTAAACCCCGACATTTTCGATACACCGGCCAAAAGTGGCAACATGAGCATTCGAAACGTAAGAAAAGAAAAAACAGAGAGCAGGTTCCCCTAACCCTCTGTTTTTACTTTGGTACCCAAGGCCGGACTCGAACCGGCACGGTATCACTACCGGGGGATTTTGAATTCTAACGACTTTGTTTAATTTCAACAACTTGGCCGTTTCCACTCACAGAAACATAGCGAAAACATAAGGTGAAACTGTGAGTAAGTCAGTTAGCCCTCTTGACCAAGACTTCTAATTCAAGCTCTCGTTGCCGACGAGCATATCTATTGATTCAAAAATAGGAAAAAAATATGAAGTACGTGGGGCCAACAACAAGTGAAACAGCATTTAACTGCCCTCACTGCGGGGTGCTGACCACCCAAAATTGGCACTCATTGTTTGCACAAAAAAACCCGGATAATCACCCCACTCCGATGGTCATAACAGCGGACAACGAAGGGGATTTTTCATTTACCAAAATCGAAGACTCTGAGCTGCGTGCGACGCTCCAAAAATGGGCACAAAACATGAAGTCCGGACTTCCTTTCTTTGAACTTGCCAAAGAAGCGGAATACCTTCGTAAAAATTTGCATAACATGAATGTTTCCGATTGCTACAATTGCAAAAAAATAGCGGTTTGGGTTCACAATCGTATGGTTTATCCGAAGGCAGGTGAAGCCCCCCCCCCGCGAACCCGGACTTGTCCGACGAAATCCGTGTTGACTATGATGAAGCGAGTTCGATTTTGGAACTTTCGCCTCGTGGCGCGGCTGCTTTGATTCGACTAGCAATACAAAAGCTGTGCGTTGAGTTGGGCAAGCCGGGCAAAAACATCAATTCTGACATTGGAGCGTTGGTCCGTGATGGCCTCGATGCTAGAATTCAAAAAGCTCTTGATTCTGTTCGCGTAATCGGAAACGAGGCCGTCCACCCGGGAAAGATCGACCTCCGGGATGATCGGGCTACCGCTGAAAGTCTTTTCAAGTTGCTCAACATTATTGCAGATAAGATGATCTCCGAGCCGAAGCACGTAGATGAAATTTATGCGAACTTGCCACAAGGGGCTCTAAAACAAATCGAGCAACGCGACAAAATAACTGACACCTGAACGTTGTCTCAGGCCTCTGCTTTCGGAGGGCAGCGCTAAACGCTTTGTTCGCCCCCAAACCCCTGTTTGTTCTGGCCTCAACTGAGTTTCGGTAGACAACCAAATAAGCAGTAGCGTGGTACGGGGCTTTGGACATCCACCGCTGCCGACGAATCCAGAAGGCGGCACGACGCTAGATTAGCCGTGCTTCTTGGGGCGTACGAGAGCCATTCCCAATATCCCTACAAGCAGGAGCCAGCCAGTTGCGGGGAGCGGGACGGGAGCTATAGAAGTCTCGACGGTCAGGGTGGGTAGCGGCGAATTGTTTGCGAAAGTCGCACCAAACTGGAAGAAATCGTATTCCCCGGGTAAGTCCTCGTTTGTGCGTCTAAGGAGGAACCCGACGTTTGACCATCCACTGATCAAACTGGAAGTCAGGAAGCTCGTAACATCAAGATCCAGGGTCGCTTCATTTGAGTATGTGAAGTTGGAAATTAAAGTTGAGCTTGCCGGGTTCCAATCCGTAACCGAAAGAAATCCATTCGCTTCGTACCCAACCAACTCGAAATTGACAGGTCCGCTGTAACTCGATCGAAGCAGTGACAAGTTGAAAAACGCTGATGCGACTGGCCCAGAAATACCGGAAATGTCGAACTCAGCTACTCCTCGGTTTTCAAACTGCCCGGAATTGTGGTTCGACACCTCAAAAATAGAAGGGTTAGCGCTATCCGGAGATCCATCGCGGTCAAAGTCTTGCACGGTGCCAAAGGCTTCGTTGAGAAGTAGAGTGGCTGAAAAACCAGCCACAGGCGATAACAGCATGGTGGTCAAAATGCCAAAACCAATCGATTTCATAATATAATTCACGTCGAGCACCCCCTATGCGCAATGAATTACAAACTATCAAGTAATGGGGATTGTAGCACAGAATACCTTATGGCGCATTTTTATTCTGGTTTGTCTATTGAGACTTACTTCTGATTGTCGGCCCCAGCCTAAACCGCGCGCAATGGCCCGCGTCGAAGAACCTTCATCGAAGCAGGCATTCGAAAGTCAACAATAAGGAGCCTCCTCATTTGTCCCGTGCCAGTAAAGTTTTAATGTCGTTGCGGATCTCTGACAGATAATTGTTCGTCTGGTTCTCATGTCGCGACATTCGGGCGTGAACCGCTTCGATGTCCTTCGCGGGGTCCGACTTGATGGTCTTAAAGTTCTCTTCGAACTGGCGGTTGCGCCATCTGGTCAATGTCTGACCGACCTCAACGCGAATAACAAATCCCAGCAGCAAGACGGCCATCGGCCAAAGCAGTTTGATCCATTCTACTATTGTCATGCTCGCCCTCAGTATTCGCGCGCGACTGCGTGGCCCGACTTGACCAGCAACTCGTTTATGTTGGTGCCGTCATCCAGCACGATGTTGCAGAGATAGCGGCCATATTTGCCCTTAGTGTCTTTGATGGTTTGGACCGTGAACCACTTCCCGGGCTCGATCAGGTCCCGCAAGAAGTCGCGCGCAGCGATCCCGGCCGGGCGTTCGTCGCCTCGCATTTCCGGCGCGTCAATCCCGAACAAACGGCACGACCCTAACTCACTGGTCAGGCCGAACCCAAGGTCGACAGTTAAGCGAACGGTGTCCGCATCATAAATAGGGTGTCTGGTCGGATGCTCGGGTAGCCGGGCGCGGTAGGTGTAAAGAGACATGGCTATCCCTGTTGCTTGTCCGGCCACCCTGCCCGACGCGCTTCCGCGTTTCCTCTGGCGGTTCCCTACTTTGGGCGCTCGGCCCGCACCGCCGTTGTATAGCCAGCCTCGGAAACGGAATGTGACACGGACGCCACCAGCCATTCGCCCAACGCTGCCGAGCTAAGGCCGACCGGCACGACCTTGCCCTCGGCAACAATCGAGGGGTTGCCTGGCATTTCGAACTCTAAGGTTTCTTTTGCCAGGCTCGCGCGCCGCGCCTCGGATTCCGCGATCGCCCGGGCCTCGGCCTCTGATGCGAACCTCTGGCGCAGTCGTCGCTCTGGCTCCTTGTCACCGATTTTCACCTCTATGTCCTGTTTGAGTTTAAGATCCCGGTAAGTCGCGATAACCGTTCCTGCGACCTCGCCCAGTCCGCGCCGCATGGTCCAACTGGAAATATCACTTTCCAACAGCGTCACGGTCGGCGTTGCACCGCCAGAGGCTTTCGTTGCGCCACCGCGCCGCCCAACGAACAGAACCCCGCTGGCAGGCTTTGCCACGAGGTCATGCGCCAATGCGACCCGGGTCAGAACCGACAGATCGCTTTCGTCAAGTTGGTCGATATGCCCTAAGACGATGGACTTGACGGCGTCTGTGAGGCCCGGTTTCAGGTTGTTTTCGCTGGCAATGGTGTCGACCAAGGCTTGCAGCGTCATCCCAGCGGCCCAAGAGCGCGTTTTCTGCTGGTGTATAGGTGCCAGACCGCCCTTGGTCTCCCCCTGCGCCTTTGCGCGTCCTACGATCGAGATATTGCGCGGCGGGCTGGATTCCTCGACTTCATCGGCCACAAACAAGCCCATAGACTTGAATTTGCCCAAGTAGCCCATGGCAATCTCGATCTCTGCCCCGGGCTCGGGCATTACGAGCCGGGACGCTGGCGATACATTTGCGAATGACACCTCGGCCGCGTCCGACACGAACCCGGCCACATCGGTAACGCGCACCGCTGACAGCTGGGAGAACGCCAGATTCGACAGTGGCACGCCGTCGACGACAACGCGCACCAATGGGCGAAAATCGGTCAACCCCATAGTTGCTCTGTCTCTTGCGGTGTTTCGGATGGTAGATCCGGCAGTCGCATCCGAACCCCAGCGTTGAGAACAGCGCCACGTGCAGCAAGTCCCGGGTTCGCTTTTAGTACAGTTTCGACCTTTTCGACGTCCTCGCCGCCATAGTGGGCGCTGACGATCTGATCGAGAACGTCACCGTCGCGCGAGACGTAGAATTGATCTGGGGCCACCGTCATAACGAGCCATCCTCATTGTGAAATCTTGCCGTTGCGGAATACCCTGCGCCACAAACACCGCTTGGCCCTCTGTGACGCCCTCGATCACCCAAAGCCCCAGCACGTCACCGATGCCGGAAACCAGCGGGTAGGATCAGGGTGCAGACGGTCAGAACGCCGATGATGGACCAAAGCGCCCATACAGGCAGATCCACCAGCAGCGCACCGCCACCGCCTACAGGGGCCGCACGTGCACCTTTGGCCTGCTTGGCGCGGGCCTTTTGGGCGTTGTCCGCTTCGAGCTTCACGCGCTCGGGTGATTGCGTGGCCATGGCGACGGCCTCGGCCTCTGTATCCGCCACACGACGCGCCCAACCACGGCCGAACGTTGACCACGTCCGAAGCTTGCGCAGAAAACCCATGCGCGCGGCACAGGCTTTCTGGATCACAGGAACAACGTCACGCGCGTTGATGGCCGCGCCGAGCGTTGCACGCCCGATGACGCCGTCAGCCTTGACACCTAAACCGGACTGCAACCACTTCGCGCCGCGCGACGGCCCCGAATTGACGGCCCCGTCTAATGCCACCAGATCCAGCCCTTGGGGCAGCTCATCGCCCTTAACCTTATTCCAGTAGCGCAACCGATAGATTTGCCCCGTCTGTTTCTTGGTCAAAGCCTTCACCTCGGCTTTAGTGACCGGCCGATCGAGAAATGCCGAAAGCGTCTTGTGTGTGATTCCGTGGTTTGTCGCGCCGCCCGGGTCTTTCGGGTGGTCGACGTAACCGCCTTCCCATTTCAGCACATGTGCTAGACACGCATCGTAGTTTTTTCTGCTCATAGATCACGCTTTTGCATTGGACGTGTTCCACGGTTGCGCAGAAAGAACTTGATTACCTCTGGCGAGTTCCCCCCTCAGCTGCCAGAGGGGGATCGAACCAATTTCAGCTTGGGATTTGAGAAATTTCCCCTTTGAGAATAAGTTTTTGGACAGATGTAGTGGTTTTTTTAGTTGGATGTTTCATGACCATAGAGAGAGTTTCCCTACCAACGCTTGAAGAGAAAATTTTTGAAAACAATGTGTTAATGTACGATAGATCCGTCTTAGTTCTGGACTTCGATGGCACGCTCGCAAGCGCTAAAGATCACATAATTTACGAAGCTGACTTTGATGAAAGGCATGAACGCGCGAGGTTGGACCGCTTATCTCGGGTGTTGGGGATTTCCTATAGTGGCACGGGGCGGAATGACGACGAGCACAAGCGAGAAGGAAGATATCTTAGGCACGTTTGCCATCAAACAGCGCTATATCGGCTTGGCGATGAGATAGAAACCGGCCCACTGTTTGATATAGCGAAGCGAATACAATCCCGCTGTTCAGATTGGTACATTCTCACTTCGCGCTCTTCTCCGGCGGCTGTTCGTCGACTGTATGAGTTTCTAGACAAGCACCAGCTACGCCCTAATCAGATTTTTAGTGTCGGTAGGGTTTCTAAGCTCACTCAAATTGAGCACATACTTCAGCTTTACCCGGGACGTACCGTGTTTTTTGTGGACGATCTGAAAGAGGAGTTTGCAAAAATGGATGGCAAAGTGAGTGAGCCAGCGAGATTGGCCTTTTGCCTTGCCCCACAAGAACAGCAAACCTCGTCCGAAGATATGAGCAGATCCGTTGAAGAATTTTACTCGAGAATGGAGTGTCTAGGTAGCGACTTGAGCATTGAACCGAAGTTTGACGAAGTCGCTTTGTCCCATGCGACAACAATGTATGTTTACCATGCACAACAACGGCTCCACGGATTCAGGTTTTTTATTTTAGCAATGGGATTGGCCCTAGCCGCTTTCGGAACAGCCTATCATCAGGATGCGTTCTATTTCTCTGCGGCCGTTGCTGGCGTCGCCCTATTAATCTGCGTTCTGTTCGGCAGATTGGATCGAAGAAATGAACAGTTAGTTTTATGCGACGAGGCACTGCTAAAAGTTCAACAAAGATGCATGGCAGCAAGAATAAGACACCACAGCGCGGAAATAGTTTTGGCCAGTGATAAAATGGCGGAATACCGCGAAGGAAAAGGTTTTTCAGCTACTTATGGAAAATTGCTACCGAATGCGTTCGCACTGTCCGGCGCATTGTGGATCGGAGCCTTTCTAGTTGCCTTGAGAGGTTCACCCTCAACTTCCGTGGAGACTGGCCCGGGTTTGATCGGTTCATTGCTTACAATCGGACAGTAGAATTTTACGAACCCTATAGAGATATTCTGAGAAAGAGGGCGCTGTATGTCAGCGGTTCATAAAGTTATTTTCCGCCTCACCGGATCTTTTCAAAAACCTCGTCCCTTATTCGCTTGAAGTACTGCCCTTGAACTGCCGCGGAGGATTCAAGATATGATAAATGATGGTGCTTGTTTACTCGACCTTTCCGAGCCAATTGACGCATCACCACTTGAAGGTATGACTTACCCCTCACGTAGCGCGCCTTGTCCGAACTCACCACACTATGTAGTTCGCTTAATTGCCCACCATCATTAAGTGAAGTCGTTAGGTCCGGTTTTTCATTATCAAGAACCAAGCCAACGAATTTTTTTACTTCACTCCCGCGTTCTCCCCTCCGAACCTTGTCGAGTTCAATGCAAAACCAACCCGCAAAATAATTGAGTTCGTCGTTGAATTTGGCCTCTTCATCAATAGTCATTAAACTTTCGGGCGGATTGTCCCGCAACAAATCGTTTTCGATTGAATATCCATCAGTTGTGATCAAATCACCACCGGATACATTCTCCGGAACCCCGTCGAAAACCCAAAAGTCCTTGTCGCAAACGAAAACACAACGTCTCTGAGCTGGATCTTCTCTCAAACGATCACGCAGTTCTAGGAGTTTACTCCTACCACCGGTTGGTACAAGTGCAACCATATCAACAGTGGAATTTATCAAGTCCTTTTCGAGAATTCGGAATGCAACAATATCATCCTTGCCTTCGACAACGATACTAATTGAATTTGACTTCTTGATTGATGAAAACAACTCATCCACAGTCGGCTCTGGAATCGGCATTTTTATTCGAAGCCTTCACCAAAGTCGTCACCGCGGCTCTCATCAATATCGATACAAATTTCCTTGTCAGGGTATTTTGAGTAAATAAAGGGGGAATGAGTTGCTATTATGAACTGGTTTGTAGAATTTTGCTCCAAAAGTGTTGGAAATAAATTCCGTTGCCAGTCGACGTGAAGGCTAAGCTCAGGTTCATCAATGAAAGTAATGCAATTCTCTTTGAAAGCGTTATAACAAACAAAACTCAACATCTGCTTTTCGCCTGCAGAAAGATGCTCAGAGCTTATGGCCTCGGCGGCGTCACCAAAACTTAGTCGAGAGCCGAACTGGATGCCTGAGTGACGCAAAAGTCTAACCGCAGTTTTCTGAACGGCAGTCATTGGTGCCATTATCGCGGATCTCTGAGCTTCCATGCTCTCAATCTTCGCCCTAACCCCTTCGATGACCTGACGGGCGCTGTCTATATCGCTTTGTCCGGAACTAGCCGACTGCGAAGCTTCGATTTCGTACCCACGGATAGACTCGATAACTTCGCTGGTGACTGCCCTTTGCAGCTTATTATATCTTTCTGAAAGGTCAGCATAATTTTTCAACAGCAACGCTTCGATATCGACGGTAGAAATAGAGCTAACAAATGTATTCTCAGAATTCGACAGGTTCTTTGAAAGAGCCGACATAGCCTCTTCGAGGTCACTATTTGCCTGGGCACGAAGTCTGTGCCTCGCCCTCTTTCTTACTGAGGTTGAGAAACCTCCCTCGATTCGCCGAAAAGTTGGAAAGAAAAGGCTTGTAGCCTTATCCACCAAGGCAGACGATAGTTGGTCTCGAGCGTCAGATTCGACAAATCCGTCCTCTTCATACTGGTCTTCGAATTCCGTCCTACCGTTCTCATCTATCAGCAACGCAGTACATGTATTCTCCGAATGCCGCTTGATTGCGAGAGTAAAATCTTCGGTTTCCAATACAGCCGTTTCGAATTGAATTTCCGATATGGCATGGTGAATCGATCCACTGACCAAGTACCAACAAAGCTTTAAGAAGGTAGTCTTTCCTGCGCCATTTCGGCCGGTGACAATATTCAAGTCATCGTTAAAATGGACCTTCATGACACCTTTTCGACCGAGGAGTCCATTCACTTCGATTGTATTTATTTTCATTTAACAACGCTCTTAACGGTAGCATTACGATAGTGTCAGGAAGCAGGTAATCTCAAAGTTGACTACAGCTAATAATAGCGAGATTCAAGATGTTGTACTGCGGCAAAATCCACCAGCCAAGTCTGAACTTAACCCGCCAATCAAAGTTTTGCGAGGATCTCGCGCACCCGGTCAATCGACAGGTCGATACCATGTGCAATCTCTTTGACGGAACAGCCCTCGTCGGCCATCTCTCTGATCCTGCGATTTCGGGCGGCGCGTACAAGAAACCTGCAGTTTGAAGGCTGTAAAATCATCCCGGAAAAGGCACTCACAAGTTTGTTCGCATCATTCCACCCCAGAACATGAACAAGGGGATGATCAACCGAGGGAAGGCTCTTTGGCACATAGAAACACTTGCGCCAGGCACGAGACCCCGACTGCGGCAATGAACCGATCAAATGCAACGCTTGGTCCCGGCCGATGACTTCGGCAATCTCAGCGACACTGTCAGGCAGCGGGGGCACCAGTTCTGCCGCCATCGTCATGTCAGCACCACATCGACGCCTTGCGCAGCAAGGATCGCTTTTTTCAAGTTGAACACGTCGGTCGCATGACCCTTGCGGTCCTCGATCACCTGAACGCCCAGCGCGTGATCGACATAAACAAAGTCAGCCCGGTACATACTGTCTAAGAACCTGAATGAACCTCTGGGCTATGATGCGGTCGAAAAAGCCTTCCGTGCCTGGCGCAGGGATCTTGGCTCTAAAGCCAAGCCGTACGTTCTGCACGGATTGCGCAAACTGGCCATTATCCGACTGGCCGAAGCTGGATGTTCAGACGCCGAAATTCAGGCCGTGACGAACCAGAGCGCGGAAATGGTCGCGTACTACCGGCGGAAAGCTGACCGGAGAAGACTATCAAAGTCCGCCCAGACACGACGACTTTGATTAAAGATTGGCACCTACGAGCCCTGACCTGCCCTTGCCAGGTGATCGGGTAGCTGCGGATGCATAAGGCCGCTCGCAGCCAAAAGCGGACTATCTTGCCGGTCACGACGCTCATTGAGGGCCGTTCTCGACGGGAACCGTAAGGAACGATGACCTTGCTATGCTTTCAAAAACTCACGTTTGCGACATTGGAGAAGGTAGTTCTTCAGCGAATTCTGCGAGATCACAATTTTTTAAGAAAAAGAAGAATGTAGAATCAATAGCGAATAGACGGCGCTTGCTTTGGTCATAATCGATAAGAGGGGGGTTAATTCCCTTCTTGTGCTGCGTGCCACTTAAGTTATGCAATAGATTGGTCATATCGCTAGCGCGTACATCATCTTTTCTGTGATGGATACCTTTGATCTTGTCAGTAATTACCGACCTGTCGACGCCTTGCTCAAGCCCATCATATCCAAGTTCGAGTATCACTTGCACAAGGTAGAAAGGCAGGTGTAGCGGTTGGAGAGCTTTATCTTTGGAATGTGTTACGTTTCCGGATGCAATTAGCTCCAATGCCTGCCTGTGTGTAGTGCCATACTGATCAGATTTTTCTTGGATCGCTTTCTTGACGAAGCCTTCGTCGTAAACTCCAAATACGGTTTCGCCACGCTCTCTTAGACCGCCCGCTTCGCACGCTTCCCGCATTAGCTCTTGAAAAACACCTATACTGCCGAAGGAGTTCCCGACACAAATGTTAACTATCTCGGGGCCTAGTTCAGCGTTCAGCTCTTCAGCGCCCAGAGCTGCAACTTCTAGAAAATCACTGTTTTCCCAAGGCTCAACAGGGACATCGATAACTCGATCCGTCAGGTCTGAACAGTAAATTCGAAGCTTATCTTTCTGTCTCCAGACACCTAAAATTACGAAAAGAATGCCCATCTCTTGATAGAGACGGAGGTCGAAGGAAATCTGTCTCTGAAGACCTTCATCCAGATAGTGGAAGTTTTCCAGAATGACCTTCTTGTTGAATCCCACTTTGTGAAGCAGTTCGGACACATCCTGAGGCAAAGAGATGCTAAATGGAATAGCTTCGCTCTGTATGGATTCCCGCTGAGAAGCCTCACCCGAAGCACCTCCATTCAGCTCTGCTTCGCCAAATACCGGAATCTTTGCCTTGAATTTAGCTCCCGTTTTCCCGCCAATTTTCTCCACGTTTTCAGAGGCCGAGCCTGTCTCAATCGAAACACCGGCCTGCCGTAGAATACTCGCATAGATATCTTCCACCGTGGTCTTTGGTGCCAGCCTTACGACAATATTTTCGTCATAAGAAAGATATCGTGACACCAGCGCTGTTTTACCCTGTTTCGAGGCTCCATAAACCACCACATGTTTATCTGAAACTATTGCGTCTTTGAACTGTCCGTCGATCTGGGGCCTTGGGAAATATGACCTTACAGCGTTAGAGCTTACACCAAAGACTTCGTTTAGCTTCACCATGCCTATACTCCTGAAAAAACGTATTTTTATTGTGGGCAGGTAACCCTAGTCGCAAGTGGCTTGCAAGTGAGGATTATGCAACTAAGGAAATGTGGTGCTAGCACAGGCTTTCAATCTAGGATTGCACATCAAGTGCCAAAACGAGATGTTTGGCTATTCGAGAACAAAAGGAGATTCGAATGGCTGTAGAAAAATTTCCTTAGAAACAGTGATTCACAACTGATACAGCCAATGTCTGCCGTAGGAACAGAACAGGACCAGAACGTGAAACTGTGAGTAAGCACTGTGAGTAACGGGGAAACCCAAAAAGAAAAAACAGAGAGCAGGTTTCCCTAACCCTCTGTTTTTACTTTGGTACCCAAGGCCGGACTCGAACCGGCACGGTATCACTACCGGGGGATTTTGAATCCCCTGCGTCTACCATTCCGCCACTTGGGCCACGAACACTGGATTAGCGCTCATAATCGGGAAGGTCCAGAGGCAAAAAACAACCGATATTCAGTTTGTTTTCTTCAGGCACGGTTGACGGCCCATCAGGCGCATGGTTTGGCTGACGCAACAAAGGAACGGGATTTTAGCATCTGATGTTGCGATCGCTCTATGACTGGACCATTCGTCTGGCCGAACACCCGCACGCGCTTTGGGCTCTGGCCATTGTGGCATTTGTCGAAAGCTCGTTCTTTCCGATTCCCCCGGACGTTCTGATGATTCCCATGATTCTTGCGCGCCCGTCGCGTGCATGGCTGATCGCGACAGTTGCCCTGGTGGCGTCGGTGCTGGGGGGCATGCTGGGATATGCTATTGGCGCGTTCTTCTATGAAAGCATCGGCCAACCCATCCTCGAATCCATGGGCAAGGCGCATGCGATGGAAGAGTTCAACACCAAGTTCAACGATTTCGGATTCTGGGCCGTGCTGGGCGCAGGGATTACCCCATTCCCGTATAAGGTAATCACCATCATGTCCGGTTGGACGGGCATGCCGCTGGGCACATTCATCGCCACGTCGATTCTGGCCCGCGCGCTCAGGTTCTTTGTTGTTGCCGGGCTGCTTTGGGGCTTTGGTGAACCCATTCGCAACTTCATCGAAAAGCGTCTGGGGCTTATGTTCACTCTGTTTGTCATCCTGCTGTTCGGTGGGTTCTTAGCGGTGAAGTTCTTATGACACGCAAAAAACTGTTGATCCTGATAGCGGCTGGCGGTTCCGCTGCACTCTTGCTGGGCGCGTGGGCGTTTCAACACCTGGGCGGCATGGCCCCGTGCAAAATGTGCATCTGGCAACGCTATCCCCACGGCGCGGCCGTTCTGATTGGCGTGTTGGCCTTTGCCTTTCCGGGCATCCGCCCCCTGCCCCTTTTGGGTGCAGTTGCTGCGATGGTGACTGCCGGGATTGGCATGTACCACGCAGGTGTCGAGCAGAAATGGTGGGAAGGTCCAACCAGCTGCACGTCGGGTGATATTGGCGGGTTGTCCGCTGAAGAATTGATGGATCAGATCATGTCCGCGCCACTTGTGCGCTGTGATGATATCCCGTGGGAGATGTTCGGCCTGTCGATGGCCGGGTGGAACGCTCTGCTATCTGCGGGCCTAGTTTTGGTCTGGCTGGCCGCGTTCCGTGCGAAATAAGCGTTACTACGCGTCCAGTTCGGCATCCCAATACAGAAAGTCGATCCAACTGTCATGCAGGTGGTTCGGGGGGAACTTGCGTCCGATGTTTCGCAGTGCCTCGGCATCTGGCTGACGCGGCGGTTTGCGCAGCGACATGCCCGCCTGCCGCAGCGACTTCGATCCCTTCCTCAGGTTGCAGGGGCTGCACGCCGCCACAACGTTCTGCCAACTGGTCACACCCCCGGCAGCCCGCGGAACAACATGGTCAAAGGTCAGGTTGTCCCGGCTTCCACAATACTGGCAGCGGAACTCGTCCCTTAAAAATAAATTAAAGCGCGTGAAGGCCACGCGCTTTCTGGGTTTTACATAGTCTTTCAGGACAACGACCGACGGTATTCGGATCTCGGTACTTGGGCTTCGGACGACCTCGTCGTATTCGGCCACAATGTCCACCCTGTCCAGCCAGGCCGCCTTGATCGCTTCTTGCCAGGGCCACAGGGATAAGGGGTAATAGGACAAGGGGCGATAATCGGCGTTCAAAACCAATGCCGGATGGTGCTTTAGGGCACCCGGTTCCCTGACAAATTCGGTCCTGAATTCTCCGTCCATATCGGAATCGCTCCTCGCTCTGCTCTGCCCGTTATTGACACCAGAGCGGGGAACACCCGCCCCGGCCTTAACTTAACTATATATCGTGTTAAAACTCTGACAAGCCCTGAGTTTCCACAACATCTCGGGTATTGGGTATGCCGAATCCGTAACAGAGGCATGACAGTTATCCACAGGTTGCATTCGCTGTGCCCGGCGGGCTATGGCGAGATCATGAGCTGGTTCATACGATTCAACAAACCCTTCGATGTTTTGCCGCAGTTTACCGACCGTGCAAACGCCGACTCGCCGCGCAGCACTTTGTCGGATTTTATCGACCTGCCCGGTGTGTATCCGGCTGGACGTCTGGATCGCGACAGCGAGGGCCTGATGCTGCTGACCGACAACGGTCGGCTGCAGGCGCAAATATCGGACCCAAAGCACAAGATGCCCAAGACCTATTGGGTTCAGGTCGAAGGTCTGCCCGATGCTACTGCGCTGAAAGCGCTGCGCGACGGGGTCGATCTGAAGGACGGTAAAACGCGCCCGGCCAAGGCCCGGTTGATGGATGAGCCCGAAGGCCTGTGGCCACGAAACCCACCTATCCGCGTCCGCCAGACTATACCGGACAGCTGGATTGAGCTGACCTTGCGCGAAGGCCGCAACCGGCAGGTTCGACGTATGACGGCAGCGGTCGGTCATCCCACCCTGCGCCTGATCCGCGCCCGGATCGGGGACTGGACGCTAGAGGGGTTGGCGCCCGGCCAATGGGACAGCTTGACAGCCCCTACATTAGATTCCGCGCCGCAACGTAAACGGGACCGCCGACCGCGCAGGTGACAAAAACGTCCTTTTGTAATAGACTTAAGGCATGAAAGTCACCCGAAGCACACCATCCCCAGAGGGTATCCTTGAGGCCGCGCTTTATGTTGGCGATCTGGACGCGGCCGAACGATTCTATGGTGAAATACTGGCGTTAGAATGTATCCAACGCGTCGCGAACCGACATGTATTTTTCCGCGTCGGCGGATCGGTGTTGTTGCTGTTCAACGCAGATGAGACGGCAAAGCCGCCGGAGAATCCGAAGCTTCCCGTCCCGCCGCATGGCGCACGCGGTCCCGGTCACGTCTGCATGACTTTATCGCGGACAGAGATAGACGAAATGCGCAAGCATCTGCTGGAGTGGAACATCCCCATAGACGCCGAGTTCGATTGGCCAAGCGGGGCACGATCGCTGTATGTTCGGGACCCCGCCGGAAACTCGGTGGAATTCGCTGAAGGTCACCTGTGGAACTGATCACTTAGCGCAGCGGTTGCTTTTCTCCCCCGACAATCCGGTAGATGTCGCTCGAAACAACGCCCACTTCGCCCAGAACAGCCTGAAACTCGGCCATATGCGGGGCTGCAAAATGCGCCTCGAGCGCGGCCTGATCCTGCCATTCTTCATAAACACGGAACTTGTTAGATTGCCCGAGTATCTGGCTGAATTCATAGATCAGGCAGCCGGGCTCTTTCACAGTCTCGGCGACCATTTTCTGTGCCGCCTCAATGGCTTTGCCGACGCCATCTGTCGAGACTTCAACCGTTCCGGTGACAATCAGCATGTCGTATCCTTCTTCAATTCAAACCGTTTCGAAACCCTGTCGACCGGCGTTCCGTCTTGCAGAGAAACAGCATATGTGACCGAGTAGTCGCGGAAACCCATCTTGTCGTAATAGCTAAGCCCCTGCCGGTTGTCGGCGCGGATGGTCGCGTTGAGCGCACGGAACCCAACGGCTGCGGCATAGGTCGTGGTTTCCGAGAACAACGCCCGCCCTGCCCCTTTCAACACCGGCTCTCGCCGGGTGAAGGTTGCGATATCCGCGCAATCTTCTGGCAAGTCCTCATTGGTGCCTAACCATTGAAATCCGGCCACCTCACCCTGTTCATCCAGGGCAACGTGGCAACAGATTTTGTCTGCGCCATTCAGGTAGACTTGAGCAAACAGCGCCTCGGAAAACGGTGTTTCAAACGCGGTCGTCCCGCCGATAGCAATGATTTCGTTGAGAATTTGGCAGGCAACTGCCACGTCCTCAGGCATCATGGGACGAACCGCGATCATGGCTACAGGCTCAGCTTGTCGCGCATGAAGGCAAGCGCGACACTAAGACCGTCGGGGGCAATCCCGTGGCCGGTGCCCTTCATGACATGCGCGTAAACTTCTTTGAAATCTGCGGCCTGCAACGCTTCGGCAGCTTCGGGCAACGACTGTGGCGGAACGACGTCGTCGGCATCGCCATGCACCAGAAGGATGGGCATCCGGCTGACGGTTTCGTCGGGCAGCAGATCCGGTTCCAACAACCGGCCCGAGAAGGCAACGACCCCAGCCACCGGGTCTTCGCGGCGCGGGGCGACGTACAGGCTCATCATCGTACCTTGCGAGAACCCAAACAGAACCACCTGTTCGGGCAGCACATCTTCATCCACCATCAGGGCATCAAGGAAGGCGTTGAAATCCTCAACGGCCATTTCCATGCCACGGCGTGCTTCTTCTTCGGATGAGCCATCAATCCACGGGATCGGAAACCACTGATATCCGTTAGGCATTCCGGGGATCTGTTCCGGCGCATCGGGTGACACGAACAACGTGTCAGGCAGATGCTCACCCAACGGATCGGCCAACCCCAACAAATCGGCCCCATTGGCGCCATAGCCGTGCACGAACACCACGACCGAGCGTGTATCGCCCGAAACCGGCTCTTTTCGGAGCGCATTCAAAACCCGTGTCATCTGATCCCTTCTCGTTCTTTTGCCACCCGGTAATAGGCCCACAAAACCCGCGCCGCAACCGACCGCCAGGGCGACCATGCCTCGGCCATCTGGCGCAGCTGTTTGTCGGTAGGCCGGTCGGGCAAATCATATAAGATGCGCGCGGCCTCTTGCAGCGCCAGATCGCCCGGCGCGATCACGTCGGCACGACCCAAAGAGAACATCGCATAAATCTCGGCCGTCCAGACGCCAATACCCGACACCTCGGTCAGGATCGCCACCACGTCTTCGTTTGAAACGTCCCGCAAGGCTTTGTAGTCAATGCGCGCCTCAGCCAAAGCGCGGGCATACCGGATTTTTTGGCGGCTCAACCCAACTGCACGCAGATCATCGTCGGTGGCCCACATGATTTTACGCGGGCCGGTCAGTTTCGCATCCTTCAACCGGTTCCAGATCGCATTGGCCGAGGCCACGCTCACCTGCTGGCTGACTATGGCGCTAAGCAGTTGCGCAAACCCGTCCGGGCGACGGCGCAAGGGCAACGGACCGGTCTGTTCCATCGCATAGGCCATGCGCGGGCAGCTTTCGGCCAGCCATGTCGCGCCTTCTTCCACACAGTCGGGTGTTTCTATGATCCGTCCAACGGACATGTGCTCTCCGGCCTCGATGATCGACTGCACGTTAGGCCGCTTTGCCGCAGATGCAACCCGCTTGTGCACAATCGTTTTCGCCATTACGCATGTGCTCATGACCATGACCGCCACAACCCCGGACAACAGTCTGGCCAAACGCAATGTCGCCGTTCTGGTGGCTGCGCAGGCCCTGCTGGGCGCACAGATGCCGATGATCTTTATCGTCGGTGGGTTGGCCGGGCAGTCATTGGCGACCAATCCCTGCCTGGCGACTCTGCCCATATCTTTGATCGTGCTTGGCTCAATGCTGGCGGCGACGCCGATCTCGGCCATCATGCAACGGTGGGGTCGCCGGGCTGGATTTCTGGTCGGCGCGACGGCAGGTGCTTGCGGCGGGCTTGTCGGCGCTTATGGCTTGTTTCTGGGATCATTCCCTGTGTTTCTTGCTGGCAGCCTGCTGACCGGCATCTACATGAGCGCGCACGGTTTCTACCGCTTTGCCGCCGCTGACACCGCATCGGACGATTTCCGTCCCAAAGCGATTTCCTATGTCATGGCGGGCGGTCTGGCAGCGGCAATCATCGGGCCTCAGATCGTCAAACTGACCTCGACCGCGTATGTCATCCCTTTTCTCGGTACGTATATCGCTGTCATCGCAGTGAACGTCATTGGCTCGGCCCTGTTCTTTTTTCTCGACATCCCGACCCCGCCCAAACCTGCCGCTGATGCCCCCAAAGGTCGGTCCCGGATCGAGCTTCTGAAAACGCCGCGTATTGCGGTTGCAATCATCTGCGCCATGGTGTCCTACGCGCTGATGAACCTTGTGATGACGTCGACACCGCTGGCCGTCGTGGGCTGCGGGTTCAGCGCCAATGACGCGGCGGATGTCGTCACCAGCCACGTGTTGGCGATGTACATTCCCAGCTTTTTCACCGGACAGTTGATCGCACGTTTTGGGGTCGAACGGATCGTGGCACTGGGCCTACTCATTCTTGCCGCGGCCGGAGTGGTTGCTTTACAGGGCGTTGAGCTGGGTAATTTCTTTGTCGCGCTGATCCTGCTGGGCATCGGCTGGAACTTTGGTTTTATCGGCGCAACCACCATGTTGGCTGAATCTCATGACGTCAGCGAGCGCGGACGCATGCAGGGGTTGAACGACTTGCTGGTGTTTGGTGGCGTCACGTTTGCCTCACTGGCTTCCGGTGGGCTGATGAACTGTTCTGGCGGCTCTCCGATTGAAGGTTGGACCGCGGTGAACGTCGCGATGATCCCCCTTCTGACTTTGGCGGGCGGCGCGCTTTTGTGGCTGACGATGCGGCCCCGAACGGCCTAATCGTTAATGTTCAGTATCGGTGCAAAGGCACCTAATCTCTGTGCCTCGGCGATCCCCTCATCAATGTGCATGCGGTAGATATCCCACATCTGCCGTCTCAGGGTACGGCCTTTTTCGGTAATGCGCAGGATTTTTCCCCGTCCGTCCCCCGCTGCAGCATGGCGCGTCAACAATCCGTCCTCCGCCATCCGTGCGACCTGACGGGAAAAGCTGGACTGATCAAACAGCAGCTGTTGCTCCAGCTGTTTAGGTCGCAGGCCGTCTGGTGCTCGTTCCAACTCCCACAACACGTCATACCAGTGCAGCCGTGGATATCCCGCTGCCACCAGCGCGCGCTCAGCCCGGGAAAAGATCCGGGTGCGTGTCTGGTTCAGAGCGATCCAGGCCGCCTCTCGTTCTTCAAATCCGCCCATCACGCCTCCGCGAGGATTGTGGTTTTCCTTTGCTCATCAATTTAGATGCATTTACATGTTAATTATCAACCCTGCAAATCAGAGAAATGTCATGAAGCTGTTTACCGCATCTGCCCTCGTCTTGGCACTGGCCACACCAGTCCTTGCCGAAACCTATCACTTTGATCAAAGTCACACCGAAATCCGGTTCTACTACAACCACGCGGGACTGACCGAACAATCCGGCGAATGGACCGCCGTATCCGGCACGGTCGAGTTTGACCCTGAAAATGTCACCGCAACCAGCGCGGATATCACAATCGACGCCTCAAGTGTCGAAACCGGTTGGGGGCCGCTCAACGATCACCTCAAAAGCGGTGACTTCTTCGATGTCGAAGCTTACCCAAACATCAAATTCGTCTCGACCTCGGCGGTGCAAACCGGTGCAAGCACCCTGCAAATGATCGGTGATTTGACAATCAAGGATCAGACCAAGCCCGCAACGCTTGAGATCGACCTGACCTTCATGGGCGAACATCCCCTGGCCGGATTTTTCGATTATTACAAAGGTGACTGGGTTGGCGTCGAAGCTGCTGGCCAGCTTTTACGCAGCGAATACGGCGTCGGGATGTTTGCCCCGGGAACGTCAGACTTGGTGCAGCTGAAAATCTCGGCCGAAATGCGCGCCGGCGGCTGGGAATAACTACCAGCGCCCCGTTGCCGCCTGGACCATCAGCGACAGGCGGCGGCGGATTTCACCCGGCCCAAGGGCTCCAGAGGCGACCCTGTCCGGGCGCGCAATGACCTGTTTTAGAACCAATTCAGTTTGCCAACCGGCATGAAACGCGGCAGCAGCTTTTGCCGAAACCGAGTGTCGTTGAGTACGTGCCTGTTTCAAACGCCCGTACGCTTTTTCAGCCAGACGTTGAACACCCGCAGGCGTTCCATCCAGCAGCGGAATTCGCCCACGCGCTTCCAGATCCGGAATGGCGCGCAACCAATTGGCGACCCCAACGGCATAGCCAAAGTCCCGCACGACATCCTCATCCGCCGACCCCAGCGCTTGTGCCGCTACCACCGTGAGCGTGCCCGCGCTGTGGTTTATGTACGCGTCGAAATGATCTTCGTCCTCGAACGGGTCGCGATAGATATCCCAACGCCTTACGGCCACATATTCATCCATCATCGACGCAAGATGAGGGGACAAGACACGCGACAGCGGCGTAACGATCTCATGCCGACGCACGGTTGGACCTTCGGCAATCTCTTGCAAAGCATCGCGCCACCATTGCAGGCGCATCTCGGCAATCATCGGCTCTTGCGTCACCCAGGGTGCCCGGGCGACCTCGATATTTAACGCATAGATCGGAAACAACACCGCCCTGGCGGACACTGGTGCCGCCATGGCCGCCATGAACCGGTCGGGATCGGCCCGATGCAACAGCGCGGCACAGGCCTTGACGTCATCGTCAAAAGGCGCACTCACTCGGCGACTGCCGACTGTGGGCCGCAATCACGCACCAGTTTCCATTGGATCGCGTCCAGCAACGCCTCGAACGAGGCGTCGACTATGTTCGCGCTGACGCCAACGGTGGACCACCGGCGCCCCTGCCCGTCTTCACTATCGATGATGACGCGGGTCACGGCCTCGGTGCCGCCCTGCGTGATACGTACCTTGAAGTCGACCAAGTGCATATCATCCAATATCCGCGAATACTGCCCCAGATCCTTGGCCAGCGCCTTGGCCAGCGCGTTCACCGGACCGCGGTCACCGCCGGACCCATCCAGAGACTCGCTGACCGACAGCTTCTTTTCACCATCGACCTTCACCACAACAACCGCCTCGGACAGGCTGACCATCTTGTTGTACTTATTCTTGCGCCGTTCAACGGTCACCTTGTACCGCTTTACCTCAAAGAATTGAGGCAGTTGACCCAGTTCGTCCCGCGCCAGCAGCTCAAAGCTGGCCTGCGCGGTGTCGTAGGAATAACCTTCCGCCTCACGCAACTTGATCCGTTCGAGGATACGGCCCAGGGCCGGGTCACCGGGTTCGACCGACAAACCGGCCTCGATCAAGCGCTGGCGCAGGTTCGACTGCCCCGCCTGGTTCGACATCGGAATGATCCGTGTGTTCCCAACCGACGCCGGATCCACATGTTCATAGGTCGTCGGGTCCTTAAGGATCGCGCTGGCATGCAGCCCAGCCTTGTGCGCAAAAGCCGACGCCCCGACATAGGCTGATTGCTTGC
Organism: Ruegeria sp. CDSB013; assembly: GCF_059611165.1. NCBI lineage: Bacteria > Pseudomonadati > Pseudomonadota > Alphaproteobacteria > Rhodobacterales > Roseobacteraceae > Ruegeria > Ruegeria sp. CDSB013. Next base: position 67,301 of record NZ_JBXWPA010000016.1, read on the forward strand.
TGGGCACCCGGTTCAGGATCTCGTCCAGCATGCGGCTGACGCGAGTCAGACCCGCCAGGGCCTCGACACTGACGCCGATGTGAAAGTTCGATGAATAAGGTTCTTTTAGCAGCAGCGTCGGGATCAAAGAGGTCAGGTTCGCATTTCCGCAACGCTCTCCCAATCCGTTCAAGGTTCCCTGAACCTGCCGCGCGCCCGCATCGACAGCCGCCAAAGAACAGGCCACTGCATTTTCCGTATCGTTGTGGGTATGGATACCCAACCGGTCCCCCGGCAGGCCCGCCGCGACCATCTCGGACACAATCCGCGACACTTCCGCAGGCAAAGCCCCGCCATTGGTGTCGCACAAAACAACCCAGCGCGCACCGGCATCCATCGCGGCCCGGCAGACCTCAAGCGCATAGGTTGGATTGTCCTTGTAGCCATCAAAGAAATGCTCGGCATCAAACAGCGCCTCGCGCCCCTGCGCTACGATATGTGCAACAGAGGCACGGACGTTCTCGACATTCTCCTCAAGCGAGATGCCAAGCGCATGGGTCACGTGGTAATCGTGCGACTTACCCACCAGACAGACCGCCCGCGTGCCCGCGTTCATCACCGCCGCCAAAACATCGTCATTCTCAGCCGACCGGCCCGACCGTTTGGTCATCCCAAAGGCCGTCAAGCAGGCTGACGTTGTGGGAGCCGCATCAAAAAACGCGCTGTCCGTCGGGTTCGCCCCCGGCCAGCCGCCCTCGATATAGTCCACGCCCAACTCGTCCAGAGCCTGCGCGATCTGCGCCTTCTCAGCGGTCGAGAACTGCACACCCTGTGTCTGCTGCCCGTCGCGCAGAGTGGTGTCGTAGAGGTAGAGGCGTTCTTTAGTCATCATACGCCCTCCAGCTTGGCCGCATCGAACCCGGTGCCCGGAACCAGTTCGACCCCGTCCTTACTCATGCGTACTTCCAGCCCTGCTGCAACATAGGCCGCTTTCAGACGGTCAACCTCCGAGAAGTCCTTGTTCTGCATTGCACTCGCGCGGGCATCGGCCAACCGATCTGCGTGAGACGACAGGTCCACCGACGCTGTGTCAGCCCATGCTCCCATTTCTGACAACAATAGGCCCAGCACCTGTGCGCTCGCCAACAATCCCGCCGCATCACCATCTGCAGCCAAACGGTGCAACTCTGTGAGCGCGCCCGCAGTGTTCAGGTCATCGCTGAGTGCAGCGACCACAGCAGGCGCAGCGCTGGCGGCGGGCTCGATGCCCGCTGTCAGCGCCCGCCATTTGCGCAGCGTCGCCTCAGCCTCACGCGCCTTTTTCTCGGTCCAATCCATCGGCTTGCGATAATGCGTCTGCAGGAAGACTAACCGGATCACCTCGCCCGGCACGCCCTGCTCCAGCAAGTCATGTACGGTGAAGAAGTTGCCCAGCGATTTGGACATCTTCTTGCCTTCCACCTGCAACATCTCATTATGCAACCAGTACCGCGCGAACTCACCGTGCGGATGGGCGCATTTGCTCTGCGCGATCTCATTTTCATGATGCGGGAACATCAGGTCGTTTCCGCCGCCGTGAATATCAAAGCTCTCACCCAGCAGCTCATAGCTCATGGCCGAGCATTCGATGTGCCACCCCGGACGACCGCGACCCCAAGGCGAGTCCCACCCCGGCAACTCATCGGTCGAGGGCTTCCACAGCACGAAATCCATCGGGTTCCGCTTGTAAGGCGCAACCTCAACCCGGGCACCGGCAATCATGTCATCCACCGACCGACCAGACAAAGCGCCGTAGTGCTCCTTCCAGCTGTCAACCGCGAATAGAACGTGCCCTTCGGCTGCGTAGGCGTGACCCTTCGCGATCAAATCCTCAATCATCGCAACCATTTGCGCGATGTACTGAGTCGCACGCGGCATCTCGTCGGGCTCAAGCGCGCCCAACGCACCCATGTCGTGCAGATACCAGCCGATGGTTTCATCCGACCGCTCCTGCACCAACTGCTCCAGCGTGCCCTCAGCACCCGCCTTCTGGCGTGCCAGCGCGGTTGCGTTAATCTTATCATCCACGTCGGTGAAATTGCGCACATAGGTCACGTGATCCGCGCCGTAGACATGGCGCAGCAATCGATAGAGCACGTCAAAAACCACCACGGGCCGCGCGTTGCCCAGATGGGCGCGATCATAGACCGTAGGTCCGCAGACATACATCCGCACGTTATCGGCACTGATCGGAACGAAATCTTCTTTCGCCCGTGTCCGTGTGTTGTGCAGTTTGATTGTCGTCATCGGTCGGCTCCTAAAGACAGCAAATGCTTGCGCTTGGCGCGGGCTTAGCAACTTGTCTCAGGGATGAAAACGAAAGAAACCGGCCCGCTTGATAAATCAGCAGGTAATGCAGCAGATAATGATGCAGGTCATACGGTTCATGTCCTCCCCCTAGCATGGACAACGCGTTCAGCCAAGACTTGAGTTCAATCTCAAGGTGGCGCACCTTTTCGGCCATGAGCCGAGAATTTGTCAATTCCATCTGCCGCACGTTTCCAGGCGCTGACCTTTCCGACCCTTGGGGCGGAGGCCATGATGCCTGGAAGGTTGGCGGCAAGATGTTTGCCTGCATCGGCACCGCCAACGATGGCGTGTCCGTCAAAACGCCTGATATCGAGACAGCTCAGATGCTGATCGAAGCAGGCGTCGGTACCAAAGCCCCCTATTTTCATCACAGCTGGATCCGCCTGCCGTTTGGCTGTGACGAGGATGAGATGCGTCATCGGCTGGCCACATCCTACGATCTGGTGCGGTCTTCCCTGACGAAAAAAGTGCAGTCCACTTTACCCCCACGAAGCTGATTGACATTTTCCAATGCCTCTGGCCCATTCTGCGCTGAAGACAAGATCGGAGCGTGCCATGAAACTGTCGCAGCGTATCACTCATCTGACCGGAGGTGGCAGTGATGGGTGGGATGTATTTTACCGCGCGCGCCGGATGATCAGCGAAGGGCACGTCATTACTGAACTCACCATTGGTGAGCATGACATTCGCACGCACCCGACCATTCTGGATGCCATGGATCTATCGGCACGTCAGGGAAACACCGGCTACGCTGTGGTGCCCGGGTCTGATTTGCTGCGCGATACTGTTGCCGCGCGCATTCAGGGCCGCACTGCTCAGAAGACAAGCCGAAACAACGTGTTGATCACCCCGGGCGGCCAATCTGCCCTTTTTGCTGCCCACGTGGCGGTGTGCGATCCCGGTGATGTCGGTCTGTATCTCGATCCCTATTACGCGACATACCCCGGCACGATCCGGGGCGCCGGTGCGACAGCCCGGGCCATCCAGACCACCGCCGAGGATGCATTCCAGCCGCGCGCGCAGCAGATCGATGCGGCGGCAGATGGTGCGGTTTCGCTATTGATCAACAGCCCGAACAACCCCACTGGCGTCGTATATTCGCGCGAGACACTGAACGGTATCGCAGGTGTCTGCCGTGACCGCGACCTGTGGCTGATCTCAGATGAAGTTTACGACACGCAGGTCTGGGAAGGTGAGCATATCTCACCACGTACCCTGCCCGGAATGGCCGAGCGTACCTTGGTCGTTGGTTCGATGTCCAAGTCACACGCGATGACCGGGTCCCGATGCGGTTGGGTGGTCGGCCCTGAAGAGGTGATCACCCATCTCATCAATCTGGCAACGCACACAACTTACGGCGTGCCCGGGTTCATTCAGGACGCCGCCAGTTTTGCTTTGAGCGCGGGTCATGATCTTGAAGAGGAAATCGCTGCCCCGTTCCGGCGTCGTCGCGCATTGGCGGTCGACATTATGGCTCAACAAAACATCGTCGGCCTGGTGCCCGCGCAGGGTGCGATGTACCTGATGCTGGACATTCGGGCCACCGGGATGAGCGGCGAGGACTTTGCCAACGCGCTGCTAGACACTCACGCAATTGCTGTCATGCCGGGTGAAAGTTTTGGCGAGGCGGCGGCAGGTCACGTGCGCGTTGCTATGACAATTGACGACGACCGCTTTGCCGCAGCACTCAGAACGATCTGCGAATTCGCAACCGGCTTGGCGGAAAGTCACGCGGCGGAATAGACGGCCTTAAAACCGGAAGGTTGTACGCAGGTTGAACACGTTGGCGTCAATATCGCCCTGGCTTCGTGTGACGTCGTTAAAATTCTGTCGCAAGGCCTCACCACTGATGACGAAATTGTCGCCGATGGGATAGGCAATTCCGATGCCGTACACTGCAGCGGTGTCATTTTCCGGTGACGCATCCAATCGGGCCGCGCCCACGACGACATAGCCCAAGGCCGGTCCGAAATCATAACCACCGCGCAACTTAAGGCGGGTCAGACTGTCCACGCTGCCTTCACCCTGCCCCAGATCAAGCGAGAGCCGGTTGTACTCCAACTCACCGCCAAGAACGAAATTACCGAAGTCATGATCATAACCGACAAGCGGGCCAAAAGTCGTGTCGTTTCCGCCAGAGCTATTTGGGCCATCAACATCCGCATAGCCAAAGCTGAAGCCCGCATACGCCCCTGTCCAATCCTCTGCATATACCGGTGCAATGCCGATTGTCAGGCAAGTGGTCATGAGGGCCATCAGGGCTTTCATCAACCTCTCCAAAATTCCTTGTAGCGCGCCCACCAAACGATAGGCTTCATCACATAAAACTTGGTCTGCAATCGTTAAAAATCCATTGAGATCACGGACCACTCTTAAATAAGTGATAGAAGCTTAACAGAATTTCCCACATTCGGGAAAAAACTTTACCCCACGGCAAGAACGTGATGCCGACAGGGCACAACACTTCGTTTTTGGCCCCTCAGGTCGCAAACAGGACAGATTGTGCACCCTCGTATTGAGAGAGTTCACATCACCAAATGAGGACCCGCATGCAAAGTGACGTTTGGAAGATTCGCCTGATCAGCCGTACCATTGGTGCGGATCGTGGGCGTGCCGCACGGGGGCGGCCGGTTGTGGTCTGAGTACACTAACCCTGAACGTACTTTTTCGACCGGACCTTAAATTATGAACGAACAAACCCGAAATTCATCGCGCAGCGGCGGGCGTGCCGCGCGCCGTGCAGCCCGTGCCACAGCGCTGCCCGAACATCTGCGTCCGATTCGCCCCGGCATGGAGGGCGGAACGCTGAAAGTGCTGACCCCGGCGCAGATCGAGCGTATTCACCAAGCCGCGCTGACCGCGCTGGAAACCATTGGTCTGGCGGACGCCCCACAAAGCGGGATCGACTATCTTGTCGGCGCTGGCTGTATCTTAGGTGACGACGGGCGTATCCGCTTCCCGCGCGCTTTGGTGGAAGACACAATCGCCAAGGCCAATCGCTCGGTCACTTTGCATTCCCGGGACGGCAATTCCGATCTGGAACTATCGGGCAACCGCGTCCACTTTGGCACCGCCGGGGCGGCCGTCAGCATGGTTGATGTGCACGGGCAGGAATATCGGGATTCGACCCTTCAAGACCTGCACGACGCGTCCCGAATCTGTGAACAACTTGAAAACATTCACTTTGTTCAGCGCCCAATGGTGTGCCGCGACATTGCGGACAACCTTGAGATGGATTTGAACACGGTCTACGCCACCACATCCGGCACGTTCAAACATATCGGCACGTCCTTCACCGAACCCAGCCATGTTGCCCCTGCGATTGAGATGCTGCACATGATCGCTGGTGGCGAGGATAAGTGGCGAGAACGGCCCTTTATGTCGAACTCGAACTGCTTTGTAGTTCCGCCGATGAAATTCGCAACCGAAAGCTGCGAAGTCATGGAGGAATGCATCAAGGCGGGCATGCCCGTTCTGCTGCTATCGGCCGGAATGGCCGGAGCCACCGCGCCTTCGACAATCGCCGGTGCTATCGCGCAGGCCACCGCCGAATGCCTGGCCGGGTTGGTTTATGTAAACGCCGTAAGTCCCGGCGCCCCCGCGATTTTTGGCACCTGGCCCTTTGGCCTTGATCTGCGCACAGGTGCGATGTCCATCGGTTCCGGTGAACAGGCACTGCTGACCGCGGGCTGCGCCCAAATGCACCACTTCTACGACCTGCCGGGCGGCGCGGCCGCCGGTGCATCGGATGCGAAACTGCCCGACATGCAAGCCGGGTGGGAGCAGATGTGCTCGAACGTCATGGCCGGGCTTTCGGGTTTGAACATGGTGTATGAGTCCGCGGGCATGCATGCCTCGCTGCTGGGATTCTGCCACGAAAGCCTGATCCTCAGCGATGACCTTATCGGGCAAGCGCAACGCTGTGTACGTGGTATCGAAGTGACGGACGAAACGCTGGCACTGGATCAGATGGCCGAAGTCTGTATCGGCGGACCGGGTCACTATCTGGGAACCGATGCAACGCTGAGCCGCATGCAGGCGGACTATGTCTACCCGACTTTTGGCGACCGGTCGTCCCCGAAAGAATGGGTGGAAATTGGCAAACCCGATTTGATCGCAAAGGCCGTGAAACGGAAGGAAGAGATCCTTGCGACGCCGTCTCCGGCCAGATTCGATCCGCTTTTGGATGCCGAGTTACGCAGCAAATTCAACATTTACTTGCCCGCGTAACCCATTGAAATACGGCGGCCCGTGGGGGAACGGGCCGCCGATGTCGTCGCGATTTTAGCCGTTGCTGGGCGGCAGCAACCCTGCTTCCTGCGCGACGGCAATTTCATCTGCGTCCAGCGACCCGTCGCCGTTGGCGTCCATCGCCGAGAAACCATCGGCGTCAACCTCGGGCAGAACGGCCTGAACCTCTTCTATGGTCAGAACTCCGTCGCCGTTGGTGTCCGCCGAGGACTGCGCAGCAGCCATCGCCGGCAGGCCCAATACGAATGCGGAAATGATTGCCAGGTTTTGCGGTTTCATTGTGATGCCTCCTAAGTGGTATTGTCTGTGTTTTCGTCCGGACAGGCACCACAGACACCAAACCGATGAACGTCGTCACCCCAACGCGGCAACACGCCCTGTTTCGCGCCATTCTCCGCGTGTTTGTCCGAGTCGCATCTGCAATCAACCGCTGGGCGAAATGTACAATTCACGTTTCGGCGGTTCTTGCCCGATGCGCCTTTGCAGTTCCGGCAAGGCCCTGCCTAATTCACCGACTCGGAGGCGCAAAAAGAAAGGGGGCCGAAGCCCCCTGTCAGTTTCGCCATCCAGGCTCCATTCGTTGACCGCCCGGTGTTTTGTTTGCCTGCGGCCTGGACGTCGCATGGAACGAGCGCACCCGTCCCGTGAGAGAGTGGGAAAGAGCAAATATTCCGCCCCACCCTGTTCCCGGTCGACACGGGCATGTCGACCGAGTGGACCAAGGCGTATTTGGTAAGTCTCAACGCCTTGTTCCGTGTTCGTCGGGATCGGACATCCGAGGGGAAACCCTGATCCCTACACCCCGCCTGACGGGGCGTTTTCCTTAGCTACACCCGCTGGTCGCCCCGCAGGTGTTGCACTTCATGCAGGTGCCATTGCGCACCAGTGTGTAATTTCCGCATTCGCCGCAAGGATCGCCCTCGTACCCCTGCATCTTGGCCTTGGTCCGTGCGTCCATGCCCGTGGCAACGGCAGTTTCCGCAACCGGAGCTTCAAATTGCGCAGCCGGTTCTGCCATGCCGTTCACTTCCGGTTGGCCGCCGTTGAACACCACAAGATCCTGCGGCAGACGTTTGCGCAGGTAACCGGTCGAACTGATTTGCTTTAACACTTCCAAGGACTTGGACGCTGCGCTGTCACTGATCTCTGATACGTTGGACAGACCATCTTCTTCGCCTCGACCCAGATCATCAAATGTGGCACCTTCGGGTTTCACATGGGCAAGATCGGTACGGTCCAGATAGGACACCGCCAATTCGCGGAAGATGTAATCCAGGATCGACGTCGCGTTCTTGATCGAGTCATTGCCCTGCACCATCCCTGCCGGTTCGAACTTGGTGAAGGTAAAGGCGTCGACGAATTCTTCCAGCGGCACACCGTATTGCAGGCCAACCGACACTGCGATGGCAAAGTTGTTCATCATCGCCCGGAAGCCAGCGCCTTCCTTATGCATGTCGATGAAGATCTCGCCCAGCTTGCCGTCTTCGAACTCACCCGTCCGCAGATAGACCTTGTGGCCGCCCACGATCGCTTTCTGGGTATACCCTTTACGGCGATGCGGCAGTTTCTCACGATGGCTGCGGATGATTTCCTTGACGACAACCTTCTCAATAACCTTTTCAGCGAGAACGACGGCTTTTTCATGGGCCGTGCCGCTTTCCAGGACCTCTGCCGCCTCGTCATCATCCTCGACCAGTGCGGCTGCCAGCGGCTGCGACAGTTTCGAACCGTCACGATACAGTGCATTGGCCTTCACACCCAACGACCAGCTGAGTTCATAGGCTTTCTGGCAATCCTCGATGGTCGCGTCATTCGGCATGTTGATCGTTTTGCTGATCGCACCCGAGATGAAGCTTTGGGCCGCGGCCATCATGGTGATGTGGCTATCAACCCCAAGGAAACGCTTACCTTTCTTGCCGCACGGGTTGGCGCAGTCAAAGATCGAATAGTGCTCTTCCTTCAGGTGCGGCGCGCCTTCCAGTGTCATGGTTCCGCAAACGTGGTCGTTCGCCGCGTCGATATCCGCCTTGGTAAAGCCCAGATGGCGCAGCAGATCGAAGGTCGGATCATTTAGCTTGGTCGCCGGGATGCCCAGAACGCCGGTGCAGAAATCCTCGCCCAGTGTCCACTGGTTGAAGACGAACCGGATATCAAAGGCGCTTTCCAGTGCGGCATCCACCTTGGCCAGCTCATTTGGGCCAAACCCGTGACCGGTCAGCGAGGTGTGGTTGATCCCCGGCGCGTTGCCGATGGTGCCGTGACCAACCGCGTAACCCACGATCTCTTCAATCTGAGACGAGGAATAACCCTGCTTCTCCAGCGCCGACGGCACCGAGCGGTTGATAATCTTGAAGTAACCGCCACCCGCGAGCTTCTTGAACTTCACCAGAGCAAAGTCAGGCTCGATCCCGGTCGTGTCGCAATCCATGACCAGACCGATTGTACCGGTTGGTGCGATCACAGTGGCCTGCGCATTGCGGTAGCCGTTCTTTTCGCCGAGGCTCAGCGCTTCATCCCAAGCGGACATGGCAAGATCGATCAGACGCTTATCCGGGCAGTTGTCGTGATCTAGAGGCACCGGCTTGACCGCCAGTTTCTCATAACCCTCGGTCACACCCTGCGACGCACGGCGATGGTTACGGATAACGCGCAGCATGTGGTCGGCGTTGCGCTCATACCCTTTGAACGCACCCAGCTCACCTGCAATCTCGGCCGAGGTCGCATAGGCCACACCGGTCATGATCGCGGTCAGCGCGCCACAGATCGAACGCCCCTCGTCTGAGTCATAGCTGTAGCCCATGTTCATCAGAAGACCGCCAATATTGGCGTAACCCAGACCCAAGGTGCGGAAGTCATAGGACAGTTGCGCGATTTCCTTGGATGGGAACTGCGCCATCGTGACCGAGATTTCCAGCGTCAGGGTCCACAGGCGCGAAGCGTGCATGTAGTCCGCCGCCTGGAATTCACCATCCTTGAGGAAGGTCAGAAGGTTCATCGACGCCAGATTACAAGCCGTGTCATCGAGGAACATGTATTCCGAGCAAGGGTTCGAGCCGCGGATGGCTCCGTCTTCGGGGCAAGTGTGCCATTCGTTGACGGTGTCATGAAACTGGATACCCGGATCAGCACAGGCCCATGCCGCATGGCCGACTTTCTCCCACAGATCACGCGCCTTGACGGTCTTGGAAACCTTACCATCCGTCCGGTTGATCAGTTCCCAATCCGCATCTTTTTCAACTGCGGTCAGGAATGCGTTGGTCACACGGATCGAGTTGTTCGAGTTCTGGCCCGAGACCGAGCTGTAGGCTTCCGAATCCCAATCCGTATCGTAGGTCGGGAACTCGATGATATCGTGGCCCTGCTTTGCATAATCAAGCACGCGCTTGATATAAGTCTCGGGGATCGCAACCTTTTTGGCCTCGCGAACCGCTTTCTTCAAGCTGTCATTCTTGTTGGGATCATACGCATCGTCCTGCGCACCATCCCATGAGCGGATGGCCTCGAAAATGCCGTTCAGCATCTTCTCGTGCATCTTCGATCCGGCAACGATCGAGGCCACCTTCTGCTCTTCGATCACCTTCCATTCGATGAATTTCTCGATGTCAGGGTGATCGGCATCGACGATTACCATCTTTGCTGCTCGACGGGTTGTCCCGCCTGATTTGATCGCGCCAGCGGCGCGGTCGCCGATCTTGAGAAAGCCCATAAGGCCAGAAGACTTGCCGCCACCTGACAGTGCTTCGCCTTCTGCGCGCAAGTGGCTGAAATTGGTCCCGGTCCCCGAGCCGTATTTGAACAGGCGCGCCTCGCGCACCCATAGATCCATGATGCCGCCTTCGTTCACCAGATCATCATCAACGGACTGGATGAAGCATGCGTGCGGCTGCGGATGTTCGTAAGCGGATTTCGATTTGGTCAGCTTGCCGGTTTTGTAGTCGACATAGTGGTGACCCTGCGCAGGACCGTCGATTCCATAAGCCCAGTGCAGACCGGTGTTGAACCACTGCGGGCTGTTCGGCGCGGCGCGCTGTGTCGCCAGCATATAACGCATCTCGTCAAAGTAAGCGCGCGCATCTTCCTCGGTCGAGAAATAGCCACCTTTCCAGCCCCAATAAGCCCAGGCTCCTGCAAGGCGGTCAAAAACCTGCTTCGAAGACGTCTCACCATCAAATTCTGCGCCATCGGCGGGGACCGAACGCCACAGGAATTCGGGGACGTCTTTTTCCTTAACTTTCTTCAGCTTGGACGGGACGCCTGCTTTGCGGAAATACTTTTGCGCAATGACGTCGCTGGCAACCTGGCTCCAGCGCGTGGGCACTTCGATGTTGTCCAGGCGAAAAACGATGGTGCCATCCGGGTTTCGGATCTCAGACGTTGCTGAGACAAAGTCCAGTTCCGCATAAGCGTCCTGCCCCGGTTTCGTAAATTTCCTGTCAATCTTCATGTCCGCACGCCCTAGATTCAATCAACTTGTCTTTCAGCGTCAGGTCCTCAGACGCGGACCGATCGCCATGCCGTATAAAATTGGGCGCAATAGACCAGCCGCTGCATTCCGCAGCGCAAAACCGATCAAACGGTTGCACGTTACTATGATGTGCTTTCCGACCCTCGCCCTGTGCCCTATTCTGGTTTTGATACCAGATTTTGTGGCAACCCTTCCGGCCCATACAACTTGGCGTATCCACCCATAGATCGTCAACGCCATTTTTAGGTCATTTTTGATATCTTTTGTGTTGACCCATTTCTGACAACTTGCTTCGGGACACCCTGTTCTGATTCCTCCACAGGTTCATCCACCACGTGCGCACGTCGATTCCCAAAACCTGCGGGTAAATTAACTGTGTTTCCCGGCACAGTTATCGGAATTTGATAATCTAACGCTAAGGTGTCTACGTTGAATGAGAATCACGAAGCGGTCATTTTGAACCGCGGCGCTGGGTAAACCGCCGGGCGCGATCACTCAAAGGGGAGCGGACAGATGTCGTTGTTACGTTTAATTCCGATTCTGGCCCTGATCGTGGCCTGTACACCACAAGATGTGCCCCCACCGGCGCGCAGCGCTCAATTTGACAGCTACCCCAAAAAACTGTTCGACACGTTCGAGATCAGTTGCGACGGCCCGGGCGAGCGCTTTGAAAAAACCGGGAATCGGGTATTTGAATGCACCGAGTTTCTGCCCCCGGACACAACCGCGTTTCTGATTCTCAACTATGACGGATACCCTCAGGACCTGCCCAAAAGCGTGATGCGGCTGACAACGACCAAGAACAACTCGGGCTACCGTGTCGATGCCGAGCTGTATTTCAACGTCCCACGCAAAAGCGGCCCGTCGGTCAAAGTACCAGTGGAAAGCGAAACGCTGGATAAGGCGCTTGGCGCGCTTTACCAAGCGTTGGGTGGATCGCCAACATAAGTGGAAGAAGTGGTCGGGGCGGCAGGATTCGAACCTACGACCCCCTGTACCCAAAACAGGTGCGCTACCAGACTGCGCCACGCCCCGAACCGTGCGCCTTCCTAACCATGCCAATCTGATTTGAAAAGCCCTAACAGGACCAAATTGCAGGACCTTGCGAAAAAATTTCGTGCCGCATGACGGTTCCGGGCTTAATTGAGTAGCGCGCGGCGAGTCCCGCGTTGATTTCGAGAACCGCAAACACGGAATCGCCACCTTCGATTGGTGTCAGATCACCGGGAATCGCACCTTGATGAACATGCGTCACGGTCCCAGCCCTATCGATGAAAATGATATCCAAGGGAATCAGTGTGTTCTTCATCCAGAACACCACCGGTTGCGGCGGGTCAAAAACGAACAGCATGCCCGAACGGTTTGGCAGCGACTCGCGGAACATCAGTCCACGCGACCGATCCTGCGGGCTAATCGCCAATTCGATATTGAATCGGATCTGCGCCGAGTCGTTCTTGATGTCGATCTGATCAGGCTTGCACGCAGCCCAGGTCATTCCGGACCAAAGCAACAAAATCGCTAATAGACCCGGAAGAAACTTAGGCATGAATCACTCAGTCGTCCAAAGCAGCTTCCCAGGCCAATACCTGAGCCGCCATACGTCCACGCTTGCCACTAATGACACGCATCGCGAGGGCCTCGCCCGGCTGCAGATCCGACAGGCCAGAGCGGCGCAGCACTTCGATATGCAGGAACACGTCTTCACCGCGGCCAAAAACATTGGCAAACCCAAAGCCTTTGCCTTTGTCGAACCATTTGACTCGCGCGGCCTCTAGCGGGGCAGCGGCGATCTCAACAGGATCAAGCTCGGCAAAATCAGCCAGCATCATCGTCTCCGTCCGGGCGGGCGGATCGACACTGATGACCTCAACCGCCTGAACACCACGGTCCGTGCGATGGGTCATGATTTCTATGCCCGCACCATCCGCGACCGAACTTTGGCCGAAATTGCGCAACACATTGACATGCAACAAAATATCCGGACCGCCCTCATCAGACACAACAAATCCGAATCCCTTTGCAGGGTCGAACCATTTCACGTGTCCACGGACGCGGTACATGTTGTTCAGATCTTCTGGCACGGCGTTCCCATCGCGAAAATTGTCATTTCGTTAAGGGTCCGATGTGTATGGGAATGGCGCGCAAATTCAAGCTGAAAAAACCTTTTGTTTTCGGCCTCTTGCATTTCACGATACGCGAACGTCATGGATTCAACCTCTGTATCTGCCAGTCGGAACCCACTTGATCCCGCTGCCATCGGAACCTGTCGTGCAACCGAAAGGCCCCATCGGCCCAGAATTCGATTTCGGTTGGCACCAGCCGATAGCCGCCCCAGAACGGCGGGCGTGGCGGGTTCGGGCCCAACTTGGCTGTTACCTTGGCCACCTCGGCCATCAGAACCGAGCGACTGCTGAGAGGCTGAGACTGCTTGGACGCCCAGGCCCCCAATCGGCTTTTTAGCGAGCGGGACGCATAATACTCATCTGCCTGCGGCCCGCTTTCTCTGGTTATTGTACCACGAACTCGGATTTGCCGCCGCAGAGATTTCCAATGCATCACAAAAGCAGCTTTTCCGGCGCTGTCCAACTCGGCCGCCTTGGCACTTTCGTAGTTGGTGTAGAACACAAAAGCCGCCGGTTCGATCTCTTTCAGAAGAACCATGCGCACATTCGGCATGCCGTCCGAATCGACGGTCGCCAAAGCGATCGCATCCGGATCGTTCGGTTCATTCTCTTTGGCCTCAGCCAGCCACCGCCCCGCTATTTCAAACGGATCGGTGCCGGCAAATATGCCGCTACGTTCGCTCATTCCCATCCCCTGGAAACTAATAAAGTCCACCCTAGGGCGAGAACCCGCCACGGGCAAGAGCGCGCGGCCTTGATGCAGCGCACCCAATGGCATAAACCATCCCAACATAACGCGAAGACAGGCGGAGAACCAAACATGTCAAATCAGTTGATGGCCGGCAAACGCGGCCTCATCATGGGACTGGCCAATGATAAATCAATCGCATGGGGAATAGCCCGTGCTTTGTCCGAATCCGGAGCAGAGCTGGCTTTTTCATATCAAGGCGACGCACTTAAGAAACGCGTTGATCCACTAGCGGCACAGCTTGGCAGCGAAATGGTTCTGCCCTGCGACGTCAGTGACGAAGAATCGATTGATGCGCTCTTCACATCTTTGGAAGCGAAATGGGGCAAGCTGGACTTTGTTGTTCACGCCATCGGTTTTTCGGACAAGAACGAACTTCGGGGCCGCTACGTCGACACGTCGCGTGCGAACTTCAAACTGACCATGGACGTGTCGGTCTATTCCTTCACCGCTGTGATGCAACGGGCCGAGAAGATGATGTCCGAAGGCGGCAGCGCAGTAACCCTGACCTATTATGGCGCTGAGCAGGTGATGCCGCATTATAACGTGATGGGTGTCGCCAAAGCCGCACTTGAGGCATCAGTCAAATACTTGGCCGAGGATCTGGGCAAGGACGGTATCCGCGTGAATTCGATCTCGGCCGGTCCGATCAAAACGCTGGCCGCGAGTGGTATCGGCGACTTCCGCTATATCATGAAGTGGAACGAGTATAACTCGCCCCTGCGCCGTAACGTGACCATCGACGATGTCGGCAAATCAGCACTGTATCTGCTGTCTGACCTCAGCAGCGGCGTGACGGGTGAAAACCTGCACGTGGATTCGGGTTATCACATTGTCGGCATGAAAGCCGTCGACGCACCTGACGTCGAAAAGGGATAAAGACATGAGCGCCAAGGATCGTCTGCCCCACGAAAAAGGGTTTCACATCAGCTGGGATCAGATTCACCGTGATTCCCGCGCCCTGGCTTGGCGTTTGGACGGGCAAGGCCCCGATGACGGCGCATGGCGCGCAGTTGTGGCCATCACCCGTGGCGGTATGGCGCCTGCGATGATCGTCAGCCGCGAGCTGGACATTCGCACCGTCGACACGATCAGCGTGCGCTCGTACCACCATCAGGACCAAGGCGAAGCCGAGGTTCTCAAAGCCCCCGATGCCCATCTGATGGGCGACGGCGAAGGTATACTGATCATCGACGATCTCGTCGACAGCGGCAAAACGCTGGAGCTGGTGCGAGACTTGTACCCCAAGGCGCATTTCGCGACAGTTTACGCCAAGCCCAAAGGTCGCCCGATGGTGGACACGTTCATCACCGAGGTCAGCCAGGATACCTGGATCTTTTTCCCGTGGGATATGGCCCTGCAATATGTCGAGCCCTACCGCGGGACCGACTAAAAGACCTCCCTCAACCCACAAAGAGTGAGGCAAAGCCTTACAAAGGACAGGCCCGTCATGACCCAGTCCCGTACCACCGCGACATTTGCGCCTCCGGTCATGGAGGCGCGGCGCTGGTTGGAGGGGGTGGAGTTTCCTGATAACCGTCCCCTGATCAACGTCAGCCAGGCTGCCCCGGTCGATCCACCGCCGCTGGCGCTGCGCGAAGCGATTGCCAGCTTTGCCGTGACCGAAGACAGCGCCCATCTTTACGGGCCGGTTCTGGGCAATCCAGCCCTGCGAGCTGAACTCGCCCTTCAGATCGGGTCGCACTATGACGCGCAGGTGTCCAGCGATCAGGTCGCAATCACCTCGGGCTGCAATCAGGCATTTGCCGCTACGATCACAGCAATCACCGATCAGGTTGACGAGGTCATCGTTCCGACGCCCTGGTACTTTAATCACAAGATGTGGCTGGACATGGCAGGCGTCCGAACCGTGGATCTGCCAACCGATGACGCTCTGCTGCCCGATCCGGACGCAGCCCGTGCTCTGATCACTGACAAAACCCGCGCTATCGTTCTGGTGACCCCGAACAATCCCGGCGGAGTGGAATACCCTGCCCCTTTGGTGCGCGCATTCTTTGATCTTGCGCAAGAGGTCGGCATCCGGCTGATCGTGGACGAAACATATCGGGACTTCGACAGCCGCAGCGGCCCACCCCATGACCTGTTCGCCCGGCCTGACTGGGACGAGACCCTGATCCACCTCTATTCCTTTTCCAAAGCATACAGGCTGACCGGCCACCGTGTCGGCGCGATTGCGACCGGCACTGGCCTGCTATCCGAGATTGAAAAGTTCTTGGACACGGTCGCTATCTGCCCAAGCCAGATCGGCCAGCACGCAGCCCTTTGGGGAATGCAGAACCTGTCGCAATGGCTGGCAGTTGAACGGGATGAGATCCTCGACCGCCGCGCCGCAATTGCCGAGCTTTTGCCAAGCTTGACCAACAAGGGTTGGCGGTTGTTGGGTCTGGGCGCCTATTTCGCCTATTTCGAACACCCGTTCGATATCCCATCCGACGAACTGGCACGACGGCTGGTCCCCGACGCAGGCATTCTGCTGCTGCCCGGCACCATGTTCATGCCTGAAAATGATCCGGCCGGAAAACGTCAGGTTCGCATCGCTTTTGCCAATCTTGACCGCGCCGGTTTGGGGCATTTGTTCGAACGTCTGCAGGCTCTGTCCTTCTGAGCTTGCCCCCCGACGGTGCGCGTCGTATTCAGGGCCGCAACCGACTGGGCAGTAACCTGCCGACAAACGCACAAAGAGGGCACTATGGCCGCAGGCATGAAAAACCTATCAAAGACCTTTGTCTGGATTCTCATGGGCCTTTTGATGCTCGGACTTGCAGGCTTTGGCGCAACCAGCCTCTCTGGCACCGTGCGTTCGGTGGCCCAGGTCGGGAACGAGGATATCTCGGTTGATGACTATGTCCGCGAGCTGCAGCGCGAGATCCGCGCGGTTGAACAACAGACAGGCCAGCCTTTGCAAATGTCGCAGGCCATTGAGTTTGGTCTGGATCGTCTTGCCTTGTCTCGTCTGACGGCTTTAGCAGCGCTGGACAATGAGGTCGGTTTGCTGGGCATCTCGATCGGTGATGAGAACCTGCAGGAAGAAATTGTAGCGATTCCTGCTTTTCAGGGTGTCAACGGTACATTCGACCGTGACGCGTATCAATTCCAACTGGAACAGGTCGGCATGTCGGATACCGAGTTCGAATCGGATCTGCGCAAGGAAACATCCCGTACCATCGTGCAGAACGCCGTGGTCAGCGGTGTGAAGATGCCTGAGACCCTGACGCAGGTCTTGACCGATTACGTTGGCGCTCGTCGCAGCTTTACCGTTGCTACGCTGGCACCGGATGCCCTGCCCGCGCCCGTCCCCGCTCCGACCGACGAGCAGGTCCAAACGTTTTATGATGAGAACACCGAGCTGTTCACATTGCCGCGGACCAAAAAGCTGACTTATGCGATCCTGTCACCCGAAATGCTGCTAGATGACGTGGAAGTCGACGAGGATTCGGTAAAGCGTTTGTATGAACAGCGCGCGGCTGAATTCCAGCAGCCCGAACGCCGCCTGATCGAGCGCCTGACCTTCCCGGATCAGGACGCAGCCCAAAACGCCATGGCCCAGCTAGAGGTTGGCGGTAAGACCTTCGAGCAACTGGTCCGGGATCGCCAGCTTGAGCTCAGCGATATCGACCTTGGCGACGTCACCCGCGAGGATCTGGGCGAAGCCGCCGATGGTGTCTTTGCTGCCGATTTGGACGCTGTTGTCGGCCCGCTGCCTTCCACCTTCGGACCGGCACTGTTCCGCATCAACGGATCGCTTGCCGAAAACAACACGTCGTTTGAAGATGCCGCCCCTGCCCTGCGCGAAGAATTGGCAGCCGATCGCGCCCGCCGCCAAATTGAAGCCCAGGCCGAGGACATCAATGACCTGCTGGCCGGCGGCGCGACTTTGGAAGAACTGACGTCCGAGACCGAAATGGAGCTGGGCCAGATCGACTGGACCGCGCAAACCGGTGAAGGCGTCGCCGCCTATGACGAGTTCCGCAGTGCAGCCGAAGCCGTGCAGGATGGCGATTTTCCTGAGGTAGCGTTTCTTGAAGATGGCTCGATCTTTGCCCTGCGCCTGAATGAGGTTCTTGAACCCCGGCCGGAACCGATTGAGTCTGCACGTGACCGCGTTGTTGCCGCCTGGACCCAGGCCGAAACCAACAAGGCGTTGGAAGAACAGGCAAATGCTGTTCTGGAGCAGGTGCAGACCGACGGTGACTTTGCCGCAACCGAATTGCCGTTCCGGGTAGAAAACGCCCTGACCCGCACGGCCTTTTTGGAAGATGTACCTGCAGACTTCATGACTCAGGTCTTCGAAATGGAACAAGGAGATCTGCGCGTCATTCCCGGTGCCGGAACCGCGTTTATCGTGCGTCTGGATGAACTGTTGCCGCCTGCCGAAACAGATGAACTGCGTCAGGTGCAAGCGGCCCTTACCGCCCAGTTGGACCAGGCTTTGGCCCAGAACATCTTTGATGCGTTTGTCCGCGATGCACAGGTCCGTGCCCGTCCCGTCGTAGATCAGCAGGCCCTGAATGCTGTTCAGGCGAGCTATTAAAAGAGACTGAATATGGCGCTGACCCCCGACTTCGACAGCTTCGCCCGCGCCTATGAGGCAGGCGAAAATCAGGTTGTCTACACACGCTTAGCCGCTGATCTGGACACGCCGGTTTCCTTGATGCTCAAGCTGACAGGCGCGCAGAAAGACGCGTTCATGTTGGAATCGGTCACCGGTGGTGAGGTTCGTGGCCGCTATTCGATCATCGGGATGAAGCCGGACCTGATCTGGCGGTGCCAAGGCGAGACGTCCGCGCTGAACCGCTCGGCGCGGTTCGACCCGGATGCGTTCTCGCCCCAAACGGGCAACCCTATGGATAACCTGCGGGCGCTGCTGGCGGAAAGTAAGATCGACCTGCCGGACGATCTGCCCCAGGCCGCTGCCGGGCTGTTCGGCTATCTCGGCTATGACATGGTGCGGCTGGTGGAATACCTGCCCGACGTGAACCCCGATCCGCTTGGCCTGCCTGATGCCATCATGCTCAGACCCTCGGTCATTGCAGTGCTGGACGGCGTTAAGGGCGAGGTTACGGTTGTGTCACCTGCATGGGTCAGCGAGGGCCAGTCGGCCAAGGCTGCTTATGCACAGGCCGCAGAACGTGTCATGGACGCGGTGCGCGATCTGGAACGCGCCATGCCCGCCGAGACGCGCGATCTTGGCGATGCGTCCGAGGTCGCGGCGCCGGTGTCGAATTTCACTAAGTCCGGCTATTTAGAAGCGGTCGAAAAGGCCAAGGAATACATCCGCGCGGGCGACATCTTTCAGGTTGTTCCGGCACAGCGCTGGACTCAGGACTTTCCGCAGCCTCCCTTTGCGCTTTATCGTTCGCTTCGGCGCACGAACCCGTCGCCCTTCATGTTCTATTTCAACTTTGGCGGCTTTCAGGTCGTGGGCGCCAGCCCCGAGATTCTGGTCCGCGTTTTCGGAGATGAGGTCACGATCCGCCCCATCGCCGGCACTCGGCCACGCGGCGCGACCCCCGAAGAGGACAAGGCCAACGAGGTTGATCTGCTGGCCGACAAGAAAGAGTTGGCAGAACATCTGATGCTGCTGGATCTGGGCCGCAACGACACCGGGCGCGTGGCAAAGATCGGCACTGTGCGCCCTACCGAAAAGTTCATCATCGAACGCTACAGCCACGTGATGCACATCGTCTCCAACGTTGTTGGTGAGTTGGCCGAAGACAAAGACGCACTGGATGCCTTCTTTGCCGGAATGCCTGCGGGCACCGTTTCAGGCGCGCCAAAGGTCCGCGCTATGGAGATCATTGACGAGCTCGAGCCCGAAAAGCGCGGCGTTTATGGCGGTGGTGTGGGGTATTTCAGTGCTGGCGGCGACATGGATATGTGTATCGCCCTGCGTACGGCCATCGTGAAAGACCAGAAGCTCTATATTCAGGCAGGCGGAGGCGTGGTCTATGACAGCGACCCCGAGGCCGAATTTATGGAAACCGTCCATAAATCGAACGCCATTCGGCGTGCGGCTGCAGACGCGGCCCGGTTTACTGGCTCTGGCAACACTTAAGGAATTGCGGCTGACCTGATGGTCAGCCGTTTTTCATTATCAGCCTTACTGAGCTTCTTGCGTCATGACCGCTGAAATCGGGGCCATGGCCACGCGGCCACCGCGATCTTCCAGTCCCCATAGCAACAGGGCCGAGATCGTGTCCGGGCGCAGCCGTCCCAACATGACGACAGTTCCCTGCTGACCAGCCCGGAACGCCGCCTGATCCAAGAAACGTCGCATGATCGTGGGGTCCTGACGGGCACCGTCGATGTCGCGAAAGATGACCCCGGAAGGGATGCCGTTGCGCGCGGCCAGTTTCTGTACGGTGTTCAGGCCATTATCCTGAGTGATAAGCCCGCGCCCGGTATCACCGGCAATTGCAGCCACCTGATCGGCCAATTTGCGGTTACCTTGAATGCCGGTTCCCACGCCTTCCAGAATACCAACGGTTTCCGGCAGAGTGTCCAGCCACACAGCCATCGAAACCTCAGCATCTTGCGCGCTGGCCGCCTTGGGCAAATCGGCAAGCGCCAGAACCTCGAAACCCGCTGCGCGATGGCGGGCCATTTTTTCGGCCGCATCAGGGTCAGACGGGCTGACAGCAAAGCTGAGCGGATACGGGAAATCCTTCAACGCCTCGGCTCCAAAGGCCCCTTCATCATCAATCAGAATGATCGACATTAGCGGTTTGGCTTCGGGGTTTTCGAACTTGGCGGCATAGGCATCAATTGGCTTACCGGGCAGAAGTATCGCGGGTTGCTCATCTTCGGAGACCGGCGCGTCATCGCGTTCAGTCAGCGGGACGACTCGTTTGCCAACGGTCAAACCGTCGGTATCCGTTTCTTCACCGCCGATCTGCGGGACCGCCGCGATCCGGGGCAGCTTCTTAAGCTGCGGGTCTTCTTCCCCTTCTACGGCAATCGGGTTGTTCTCAAGTGGATCGACCTCAGGCGTCTGCGGTTCGATTGCCGTGGGTTCGGGCTTCGGCTCGGGTTCATTTTCTGTTTCGATGATTGCCGGCAATGCCTCTGCGACTTCAGGCTGGGTCTCAGCAACTTCGGGCTGCACCTGTTCTACTTCCGGCTCGGGCAGTATTTCCAGAACCTCCGGCGCAGGCTGCGGCTCAACCTCAACGATGGTTTCTTCTTCCTTGAGTGCAACCGGCGGCTCGGGCGCGGTTTCCGAGATGATCGGCTCACCTTCGGTACTGGGCAATGGCTGCAATTGCGCAGGCGACTGCGGCACAACCGGTGCCTCGTTTGATATGGTTACCTCAGCCGTGTCAGGTATTTCGATCCCTTCGACCTGCGTGACAGCCTCACTGATCGTCGGCTCAGAGTCTGGCACAGTCTCCACGTCCGCCAGTCCGGCAAGATTGTCCGTTTGATCCCCGGAAGCATCGGATGCCACCGGCGGCGCGGTCACCAGATCGGCATCTGCCACCGTCTCGGCCGCTTCGGTGCTGACCTCGGGGGCCGCCGCCGGTGCAGGCTCGGGCGCCTCGGCGTTCACAACCGGTTTTCGGGTCAACGGGGTATTCAGGGATAGTACCGCACCAAGCAGACCAACAACGACCGCCCCTGCGATCATCCCGCCTAGAAATCCGCCCATCTTAACTGCCTCTCGCCTTCATCCTGCTTCGATCGCCTCAACGCCGTTTACCGCGCCTTTGGCCTGCGATTGCGCCCTGAACAGGATGTCCTCTTGACGCTGCCCCGCAAGCCTGAGCATGTATGTCCCGACATTATACCGTGGCCAGGGGCTGTATCGCCAGTCCGAAATGCCCAAGCCGAGACAAGTGCCCAAATGCTGCTGCTGATCGACAACTACGACTCGTTTACCTACAACCTGGTACATTATTTAGGCGAACTTGGCGCCGAAATGGTCATTCGGCGGAATGACGCCTTGGATGTGCAAGAAGCCATGGCCATGAACCCCGCGGGGATCCTTCTCAGCCCTGGTCCATGCGATCCCGATCAGGCCGGGATTTGTCTGGCATTGACTGAAGCGGCGGCTGAAACAAAAACGCCGCTGTTGGGTGTCTGTCTTGGCCATCAGACGATTGGTCAGGTGTTTGGCGGCAACGTTGTCCGCTGCCACGAAATCGTTCATGGCAAGATGGGAATGATGCATCACACCGGGAAAGGTGTTTTTGCGGGCCTGCCCACCCCGTTTGAGGCGACCCGTTACCACTCGCTGATTGTGGATCGTGACACCCTGCCCGACACTCTTGAGATAACGGCAGAGCTGGAAGACGGCACAATCATGGGGCTGCAGCACAAGGAACTGCCAATCCACGGCGTCCAGTTCCACCCTGAATCAATCGCTTCAGAGCATGGCCATGCCCTGCTCAAGAATTTCCTGTCCGAGATGAAAGTTCCTGCATGAGCGACGCTCTGAAACCACTGATCGGAGCCGCAGCCGATCGGCCCCTGACGCGTGCCGAGGCTGAACAGGCCTTTGGTATTCTGTTTGACGGCGAAGCCACGCCCAGCCAGATTGGCGGCCTGCTGATGGCGATGCGCACACGTGGTGAAACGGTAGACGAATATGCAGCCGCTGCCGCCGTGATGCGCGCGAAATGCAACGCCGTCAAAGCCCCGGAAGGCGCGATGGATATTGTCGGCACCGGTGGCGACGGCAAAGGTACACTGAACATTTCGACCGCCACGGCGTTTGTCGTTGCTGGTGCGGGCGTTACTGTAGCCAAACACGGCAATCGAAACCTGAGCTCCAAATCAGGCGCTGCAGATGCGCTGGGACAATTGGGAATCAACGTTATGGTTGGCCCACAAACCGTTGAAAAAGCACTGCAAGAAGTCGGCATTGGCTTTATGATGGCCCCCATGCATCATCCAGCAATTGCCCATGTCATGCCCAGCCGACAAGAGCTGGGAACGCGTACGATATTCAATATCCTTGGCCCATTGACCAATCCCGCTGGTGTTCGACGTCAGCTGACCGGCGCGTTCAGTCGAGACTTGATCCGGCCAATGGCGGAAACGCTGGGCCTTTTGGGTGCCGAACATGCCTGGCTGGTACACGGATCGGATGGCACGGATGAGCTGACGATCACCGGTGTAAGCTGGGTCGCTGCGCTGGAAAACGGCGTTGTGAAAGAGGTTGAGCTGCATCCTGAAGACGCAGGGCTGCCGGTCCACCCGTTCGAGGATATCATCGGCGGAACGCCCGAGGAAAACGCCGTGGCCTTCCGCGCCTTGTTGGACGGCGCGCCATCGGCCTACCGCGACGCTGTTCTGTTGAACTCTGCCGCAGCCCTTGTGGTTGCTGGCTCTGCTGATGACCTGAAAGACGGCGCTGCCAAGGCGCGGGAAAGCATCGACAGCGGAAAAGCTAAAGACAAAATCGCGGCCCTGGCCCGAATTACGCAGGAGGCCGCATGACCGAGACGGTTCTGGACAAGATCAAAGCCTACAAACTTGAAGAAGTTGCGGCAGACAAGACGCAGAAGTCGCTGGAAACACTGGAAAACGAGGCCCGCAACGCGCCAGAGGTCCGCGGTTTTGCCGATGCGCTTCGAACAGCAGCGCGTCGGGGGTACGGCCTGATAGCCGAAGTCAAGAAAGCCAGCCCGTCCAAGGGTCTGATCCGCCCGGATTTCGATCCACCCGCTCTGGCCAAAGCCTATGAGGAAGGCGGCGCTACGTGTTTATCGGTGCTGACCGACACGCCTAGTTTTCAGGGTGCAAAAGAATACCTGACCGAAGCCCGGGCTGCCACCTCACTTCCAGCGCTGCGCAAGGACTTCATGTACGACCCCTATCAAGTGGTCGAGGCGCGTGCTTTGGGTGCGGATTGCATCTTGATCATCATGGCATCGGTCGACGACGCGCAAGCCGCTGAACTGGAACAGACTGCATTCGACTGGGGTATGGATGTCCTGATCGAAGTTCACGACCAGAACGAGTTGGAACGTGCAGCAGAGCTGAAAAGCTCACTGATTGGGATAAACAATCGTAATCTCAAGACCTTCGAGACATCTCTTGATACCACTCGCCACCTGTCCAAGCTTGTGCCAGCGGGCCGGACGATCGTCTGCGAAAGCGGTCTGAGCACGCCTGAAGATCTGGCCGACATCGCACGTTACGGCGCGCGCAGCTTCCTGATCGGTGAAAGCCTGATGCGTCAGGACGACGTGGCAGCAGCCACCCGCCACCTTCTCGCAAGCCCTCTGATCCCCGGAGTCATGTGATGCCCTTGACCCATTTTGATGCTCAGGGACAGGCCCATATGGTCGATGTCTCGGACAAGGAAGTCACCGACCGCGTCGCCGTGGCGGCTGGTCACATCAAAATGGCGCAGGACACCTTTGATCTGATTTCCGAAGGCCGCGCTAAGAAAGGTGATGTTCTGGGCGTGGCACGTCTTGCGGGCATCATGGGCGCAAAGAAAACGCCTGATCTGATCCCTTTGTGTCACCCGCTTCCAGTCACCAAAGTTGCAGTCGAACTGACGCTGGATCCCGACTTGCCCGGCGTGCTGGTCGAAGCCACAGTCAAAACATCGGGCCAGACCGGTGTCGAGATGGAGGCGCTGACCGCCGTGTCCACGGCTGCGCTAACGGTCTATGACATGACCAAGGCCGTGGATAAGGCGATGGAAATTGGCGGTATCCGTGTATTGCTGAAAGATGGCGGTAAATCAGGGCGTTACGAAGCAAAATGATCACCGTCGAAGAGGCCCGCGCGCTGTTGTTTGAACTGGTCTCGCCCCTTCCAGCCGAGACCGTTGCTTTGTCCGACGCCGCAGGTCGTGTTCTGGCTCAGGATATCGAGGCCACCCGCGACCAGCCGCCATTTGAAGCGTCCTCGATGGACGGCTACGCGCTGAAATCGACCGAGGTCGAGCTGCACGCCATGTTCAAGGTCATCGGCGAGTCGGCAGCTGGCAACCGCTACACCGGTCGCGTCGGGCCCGGACAGGCGGTGCGCATATTCACTGGTGCCCCGGTTCCCGAAGGTGCTGATTTCGTTGTCATACAAGAAGATACCGAACGTCGCGGCGACCTGATCACAATCTCGGACCTACCCGGCCCAAAATCGAATATCAGACCTGCGGGCGTCGATTTCAAAGCAGGCACAAAGATCTCGGCCCCACGTCAGTTGCGCGCCGAGGACATCGCGCTGATGGCGGCGATGAATATTGCGACCGTACCAGTGACTCGAAAGCCTGTTATTGCGCTGATCTCCACCGGTGATGAATTGGTGATGCCGGGCGAAACCCCGGGCCCCGATCAGATCATCGCATCCAATACGTTTGGCTTGAAAGCACTGCTGGAGGGCGCTGGCGCGCACGTCCGCATCCTTCCGGTCGCGCGCGATACGGTGTCATCGCTTCAAACTGCCTTCGGACTGGCCGAAGGAGCGGATCTGGTTGTGACCATCGGCGGCGCATCGGTTGGAGACTACGATCTGGTGTCAGATGTCTCAACCCGGCTGGGAATGGAGCAATCTTTCTACAAGATCCGAATGCGTCCCGGCAAACCCCTGATGGCAGGTCGATTGGGACAAACGGCAATGGTCGGCTTGCCCGGAAATCCTGTTAGTGCAATGGTTTGCGGCTATCTCTTCCTGTTGCCAATGGTGCGTCGGATGTTGGGTGTCGAACAGGTACTGCCCCCATTGCGAACCGCAAGGCTTGCTGAACCGCTCGGCGAAAACGGTCCGCGTGAGCATTACATGCGGGCTATGCTGGATGAAACCGGCATTCGCGCATGTTCCGATCAGGACAGTTCACTGCTCAGCGTTTTGGCGCAGGCAAACGCTCTGTTGGTGAGGATTCCGCATGACCCCGCCCGACCTGCCGGGGATGAGGTTCAATACCTGCCGATCTAAATCCCGCTCAAATCCGTTGACACAAAACGTGAACATGCGTAGAACAAAAGAAAACGCATGACCGACGAGGTGTGAGCAATGTTGACCAAGAAGCAGTTGGATTTGTTGGAATTCATTCACAAACGCGTTCAGGCGGATGGTGTTCCGCCTAGTTTCGATGAAATGAAGGCCGCGCTGGACCTCAGGTCCAAATCTGGCATCCACAGATTGATTACGGCTCTAGAGGAACGTGGGTTCATTCGGCGTCTGGCGCACCGTGCGCGGGCCATTGAAATCGTCAAACTGCCGGAAAGCCTGGGTGGAGAACCCACAGTGGCCTTCAAGCCGCGTGTGATAGAAGGCGACAAGCCGTCCGGCCCCCGCCCCGCGAATTTTGAGCCGGTGACCGTGGATGCGATGGAATTGCCAGTGATGGGCCGCATCGCCGCCGGCGTCCCGATTGAGGCGATCAGCCATGTCTCGCACCGCGTCGCCGTGCCCGGTTCAATGGTATCCGGCAAGGGTGAGCATTACGCACTGGAAGTGCGCGGCGACTCGATGATTGACGCAGGGATCAACGATGGAGATGTAGTGGTAATCCGGGAAACCTCGGTTGCCGATAACGGCGATATCGTTGTTGCTCTTGTCGAAGATCAGGAAGCCACATTGAAGCGGTTCTTCCGCCGAGGTCAGGCGATTGCGCTTGAGGCCGCGAACCCCGCCTATGAAACCCGCGTTCTGCCAGAAGATAAGGTCAAGGTGCAGGGTCGTCTGGTTGGACTGATCCGCAGCTACTAAAACTGCTTGGTATCCCGGTTCCCGGATGTGTTCGGGGACCAGAGCCTGTCGCCCATCGCCTCTTTAGACGTTGTGATCTTGCCGCCCGACAGGGACAGACTTCCCGTTGCCAGCAGCCGTTTCGGATCGAAGACTTCACAGCCACCGGACAGTTGCAGCGCCACGGGAGAAATCACGATCTGATCGGTATTGCAGGCACTGAACCCGCGCGCCGCGCGTTTGCCTGTAACGTGCAACACCTCTTTGCCCTGCCAGTCATACCGTTGAATGGTGCCGGAATCATGCGGCCAACGGCTGGCCGCCTGCAACTGATCTGCCCCGTCCCCATCATTTTCCAGCCAGACGGTTGCGACAAACCCGCTTCCCTTTTTCTTACTCAAGGCGCGTCCTTGTTCAGTCATTACGCCAACAAGACCGCCACTATCCGCAACCAGTATTTCAGGGCGATTTCCCTGCCCCCATAACAACAACGCCACGGCCATTGGTGCCACCCCAACCCATCGGGCCCGTCCTTGCCACAGCGCAAGCCACAGGCCGCCAAGCGCAATTAGCGGCAGGACAGGGGTCGGCGGGCTGACAACATATCCTTGCGCGCCGTCAAATCCCGATACCCATTGCGAAACCGCAAGAATCCACTCTAAACCCAGCCCCATCACTGCCAGCGGCACTATCTCAAAGCCGAATGGCGACAGCAGTGCTGCCACCACGGCCGAAGGGACGACAACCATGCCCATGACCGGCACCGACAGCATGTTGGCCAGAAGACCATAGTGAGACAATGTGTTGAAATGCGCCGCACCAATTGGCGCGGTTGCAAATCCCGCGATAGCTGAGGACATCAGTAGGCCCGCAACAGGTTTCAGCCACTTTGGCCCCGGCATCGGTCCAATGTCACGCAACGCTCCGAACACCGCCACAAGCGCTGTCGTTGCGGCAAAAGACATTTGAAACCCCGGGCTAAGTAAGGATTCGGGGCGCAGAATGAGTACAATAAGTGCGGCGACCGCAACGGCCCGTAGGGAAATCGCGCGTCTGTCGATCAGTATGGCCATCAACATGACACTCGCCATGACAAAGGCGCGTTCCGTGGCGACATTCCCCCCAGACAGTAACAAGTAGATCGTGGCTGCGAACATCGCACAGACAGCCGCCAGTTTGCGCACAGGCAATCTGAGAGCCAGCGCAGGAATGGTTGAGAAAAAGAGCCTGCACATCAAGTAGACGAACCCGGTCAGCAGGCCCATGTGGAGGCCCGAAATCGCCAACAGATGCGCCAGGTTGGATGCGCGCAGTGACTTTAGCGTTTCTTGCCCCATACCGCTGCGATCACCCGTTGTGACGGCGGCCGCAAACCCGCCAATCTCACCCGGCAGGATCGTGCGGACATGGTGGGAAATCGCCATTCGCCATGCCGTAGTGCGGATGCCTTCGGGCTGCGGGGGCGCAGCGATCAGCACCGGAACTCGGGTGTATCCCACGGCCCCCAGCCGTTGAAACCACGCGTGTCGCCGAAAGTCGAATCCTCCCGGTTCCACCGGACCTTGAGGGGGCGACAAATGGGCAGTGGTCATGATCCTTTGGCCGGGCGCCAGCGAACGTGCGCCTCCGTGCAAGGAAAGCCGGACGCGCTGCGGCCGCCGGTCACCGGGCACATCACCTATACGCACCCGATCCAGCGTAATCCGCAGCGCATCCGACGCAGAGCGATCCATGGCTACAACCCGCCCCTCGACCGGGCCGTAATAACGCCAGGACAGGACCGGCTCTGCCACCGTGTGGGCGCGCCCGCCCGCCAGGATAAACCCGGCAGCGATCAGCGCCCCCCCTGTTGTCAACGCAGCCCAGCCAGACGGAAGCCAGCGCACCAAGCCTAAGCAAATCGCGATCACGGCAACGAGGCCTGCATAGATCATCCACCCCGGTTCAAACCGCAGGCTGAAATACAGACCAATACCGACTGCCAAACACACCGGAGACCACTGAAACAAATACCCTGTCTGGTTCAGTAATGCGGTCTCGACCCGTGCCAGAACACGCATGGTTGCCCCCGTCCTTCCGGCTCGTTAGACAGGCGCCAATCTATGCCCGACACGGTTACCAAAAGGTTAATCCACACAATGTCCGATCAGGTCGTCACTCGTTTCGCCCCGTCCCCAACCGGTTTCCTGCATATCGGCGGGGCCCGTACGGCGCTGTTCAATTGGCTTTATGCCCGCGGCCGCGGCGGCAAGTTCCTGTTGCGGATCGAGGACACCGACCGTGAACGTTCGACCCCCGAAGCAACGGCTGCAATCCTGCAAGGGATGGAGTGGCTGGGTCTTGATCACGACGGCGATGTAATTAGTCAATTCGAGGGTGCCGAACGTCACGCCGAGGTGGCGCATCAGTTGCTGACTGAGGGCAAGGCGTACAAGTGCTTTTCAACGCAGGAAGAGGTCTCGGCCTTCCGCGAACAAGCGCGGGTCGAGGGGAAATCGACCCTGTTCCGTAGCCCTTGGCGCGATGCAGACGCGTCCTCCCATCCGGACGCTCCGTTTGCGATCCGCATCAAGGCGCCTCAGGACGGCACGACGGTAATCCGCGATCAGGTTCAGGGTGATGTGACCATTCGCAACGATCAGTTGGACGACATGATCCTGCTGCGGTCGGACGGCACTCCGGTTTATATGCTGGCGGTCGTGGTAGATGATCACGACATGGGCGTGACCCATGTGATCCGCGGCGATGACCACCTGAACAACGCTGCGCGACAGATGATGATCTATGAGGCGATGGGATGGGACGTCCCTGTCTGGGCACATATCCCTCTGATCCATGGGCCGGATGGAAAAAAGCTGTCCAAACGCCACGGCGCGTTGGGCGCGCAGGAATATCAGGCCATGGGTTACCCCGCGGCTGGAATGCGCAATTATTTGGCGCGTTTGGGCTGGAGCCACGGCGATGATGAATTCTTTACTGACGAACAGGCCAAGGAATGGTTCGATCTGGATGGAATCGGCAAAAGCCCTGCCCGTTTCGACCTGAAAAAGCTGGAAAATCTGTGTGGACAGCATATCGCCATCGCGGGTGATGCTGCATTGCGGCAAGAGATCGAAGCCTATCTGGCGGCGGCGAAATTGCCTGACCTCACGGAAACACAATCCGGTGATCTGGAACGTGCGATGTATTGCCTCAAGGACCGCGCGCGCATGTTCCCGGAACTTCTTGAAAAAGCTCACTTTGTTTTGACATCTCGCCCAATTGAGCCGGATGAAAAGGCCGCAAAAGCACTGGCCTCAGTATCCGATGGTATACTGAGTGAATTGACGCCGCACGTGCAAAATGCTAGCTGGACGCGAAACGAACTGGAGCAAACCCTAAATTCGTTTGCAGAAGCGAAAGAGGTTAAGTTCGGCAAACTGGCGGGCCCGTTGCGGGCCGTGTTGGCAGGTCGGGCAGTGACGCCTTCAGTTTTTGACATGATGCTTGTGCTGGGGAAGGAAGAAACCCTGGCCCGGCTTTCTGACGCAGCGACGTAAACCCAATCTTCATATTTGGGTAACGCTGCTCCGCTAACACCCGGACTGCGCGCCCGCGCGCAGCCGTTGCCCGCAAGGTCGGACAGCGATTCGACATGCGTAAGAATGAGGAAGGGACACTATGACCGACAGCAATAAAACAGCCACTCTGACAGTCCATGGTGAAACGTACGAGTTGCCGGTTCATTCTCCGACCGCTGGACCTGACGTCATCGACATCCGTAAGCTGTACAGCGATGCCGGAGTGTTCACCTACGACCCCGGTTTTACGTCGACCGCAAGCTGTGACAGCACCATTACCTATATTGACGGCGAAAAAGGTGAGCTGCTGCACCGTGGCTATCCGATCGACCAGCTGGCCGGAAAATCGCACTTCCTCGAAGTGTGCTATCTGCTTTTGTACGGAGAGCTGCCGGTCGCCAAAGACCTCGAGCAGTTCGAAACCACCATCACCCGCCACACCATGCTGCACGAACAGATGCAGTATTTCTATCGCGGCTTCCGTCGGGATGCGCATCCGATGGCGATTATGGTGGGTGTCGTTGGAGCAATGTCGGCGTTCTATCACGACTCGACCGACGTGTCCGACCCGCATCAGCGTGAGGTCGCCTCTCACCGTCTGATCGCCAAGATGCCGACGATCGCCGCATGGGCCTATAAGTATCACATCGGCCAGCCCTTCGTTTATCCGCGCAACGATCTGGACTACGCGTCCAACTTCCTACGCATGTGCTTTGCCGTTCCCGCCGAAGAATATGAGGTGAACCCGATCCTCAGCCGTGCGATGGACCGGATCCTGACTTTGCACGCGGATCACGAACAAAACGCGTCAACCTCGACCGTGCGTCTGGCGTCTTCGTCAGGCGCCAACCCGTTTGCGTGTATCGCGGCGGGTGTGGCTTGCCTTTGGGGTCCTGCCCATGGTGGCGCAAACCAGGCCTGTTTGGAGATGTTGGAAGAGATCGGTTCCGTCGATCGTATTCCGGAATACATCGACCGTGCCAAGGACAAGAACGACCCGTTCCGCCTGATGGGCTTTGGCCACCGCGTCTACAAGAACTTCGACCCGCGCGCGACTGTAATGAAGCAATCAGCCGACGAAGTGCTGGAACTGCTTGGCGTCGAGAACAATCCGAAGCTGCAGGTTGCCAAAGCACTGGAAAAGCAGGCGCTGGAAGATCCGTATTTCGCCGAGAAAAAACTGTTCCCGAACGTGGACTTCTACTCGGGCATCATCCTCGAGGCGATGGGTTTCCCCACCTCAATGTTCACGCCGATTTTCGCGCTGTCGCGCACCGTTGGCTGGGTCAGCCAATGGAAAGAGATGATCGCAGATCCACAGAACAAAATCGGTCGTCCGCGTCAGCTGTATCTCGGCGAAACAACCCGCGATTATGTGGACATCGAAAACCGCTGATAGCCGGTTACAATTTCGAAACGCCTCGGACCCTTGTCCGGGGCGTTCTTCGTTTCAGAACAACGTCAGTTGATCCCCGGCTTGCGCGGGCCTGGAAAACAGATCACATCGTAGTGGCGGTGTTTTTGTGGCCAACCTCAAACGTTTGACCGCGAGGCTGAACCGCTTGGCCACCAGCCCGGCATACTCACCCTCCCCCCGCATGCGGTGCCCCCAACGCGGGTCATAGTCACGACCACCGTGCATTTCGCGCAGTTTGGACATGACCTTTTCAGCTCGCGCCGGCTCATGCTGATGCAGCCAGGATTGCCACAGCTCAGAGACTTCGCGCGGAAGGCGCAGCATGATCCAGGTTGCGGAATCAGCGCCCGCGTCTCGCCCGGCTTCCAGCATGGATTCCAATTCGTGATCCGTCAGACCCGGTATCAAAGGCGATGTCATGACGCGTACCGGCACTCCTGCATCGGTCAACCGTCGGATCGTCGCCAGCCGTCTTACAGGGGATGGCGCGCGTGGTTCCATACGTCGAGACAAGCCTGGGTCCAAAGTTGTCAACGAAATGCCGACCCGAACCAATCCAAGTTGCGCCATAGGGGTAAGGATATCCAAGTCCCGCTCGATCATCGCACCTTTGGTCACGATTGCGACCGGGTGCTGGAACTCTTGCAAGACCTGCAGGCAAGCCCTTGTGATTTGGTGGTATTTTTCGATCGGCTGATACGGGTCGGTGTTTGTTCCCATCGCAATGGTCGCCACTTTGTACCGGGCTGAGGACAGTTCTTTCCTAAGGACCTCTGCCGCGTTTGGCCGTGCAATCAGCCGGGTTTCAAAATCCAATCCCGGCGACAATCCCAGATAGGCATGTGTCGGGCGGGCAAAACAGTACACGCACCCATGCTCGCACCCGCGATAGGGGTTAATCGAGCGGTCAAACGGCAGATCGGGCGATCGGTTGTAGGTGACCACACTGCGCGCTACCTCTTCTCGGACCTCGGTTCTGAGCTGGGGAAGTTCTTCTTCCATCTCCCAGCCATCGTCACAGGCCTCGGTCGCAAAGCGTTCGAATCTGCCTGATTCATTGCTGGCCACGCCGCGGGCCTTTATGTTGAGTGCAGGCATATTTGTTCCTGTTATGTTCTCGCTCAGGAATCAATAGACCCTGAATCGCCATGCGACAAGGAAAACTGCGCGAACCGCCCTATTCGCCCCCGATCCTGGACGCCCGGTTTTTCCCCGGTTGTGAACAGATTGCAGGATGTTGTTGCAGATAATTCCATCGTGATCGCAAACAATTTGACGTATAGGTCGGTCCCGGAACTGCCAAGGTCGCAATCGTAACAGTCTAACTGCGACGAAATGGCCAAAACGGAAAAAATGCCACCACGGGCCGATGGCCCGCCCAGCACAGGGAAATGCCCCATGTCCGATGAAGAAGACATCGTCCTGTCCGAACTCAACGACGACGAACTTGTCGAGCAGATGTTCGACGATCTTTATGACGGCCTGAAAGAAGAGATCGAAGAAGGTGTGAACATCCTGCTTGAACGCGGATGGACACCATATGACATCCTGACCAAAGCATTGGTCGGTGGCATGACCATCGTGGGCCACGATTTCCGCGACGGCATCCTGTTCGTGCCCGAGGTTTTGCTGGCGGCCAACGCGATGAAAGGTGGGATGACGATCCTCAAGCCGCTGCTGGTCGAAACCGGCGCGCCGCGGGTCGGCAAGATGGTGATCGGCACCGTCAAAGGCGACATCCATGATATCGGCAAAAATCTGGTGTCGATGATGATGGAAGGAGCCGGTTTTGAGGTCGTGGATATTGGCATCAACAACCCGGTCGAAAACTATCTGGAAGCTTTGGATTCCGAACAGCCAGACATTCTGGGCATGTCTGCACTGCTGACCACAACGATGCCCTACATGAAAGTGGTCATAGACACGCTGATCGAACAGGGACGGCGTGAAGATTACATCGTACTGGTTGGCGGTGCCCCTCTGAACGAGGAATTCGGCAAGGCCATCGGCGCAGACGCCTATTGCCGTGACGCGGCGGTTGCGGTGGAAACTGCCAAAGACTTTGTGTCCCGCAAGCATAACCAACTGGCCAGCTAATTCAGGTGACACGAAAATGATCAAGGCCGCCCTTTCCGGGGCGGCTTTTTTGTCTTCAACTGCTTGATAAGCAGTACAGGTTTTATTACCTGTCAATTGTGATAGTGCGAATCTGTTGTGACGCACGTGTTGTTAACGAGTACATATAGGGTGGGTTATGCCTACGACGTTTAATGCTATTTTTCTTGGTAATCTTGCAATCATCGACCCGACTGAGGGTAACAACACTGCTGAAAACGCGGGCGCTTTGGTTGGACAAACTTTTGGTGGTCCGGGTGATCCATTACTTGACGACGCTGTCGTTTGGACACCGGTAGGAAACCCTGGTGGAACCTACGAAAACAACGCCAACTCTGACGTGGATTTTTTTGCAATTGATGGCGCTGCGACCATTTTCGATGCAGCTGTCGCCTACAATGCGACAATTACGTATGTCGACGGCACAACGGCAGACATAACGGCAGTCATCGCGCAAGACACGCTCGGGAACACTTTTCTGGTTCCAGAATTCTCAGCCAACAGCGATCAGGCCGCATTGGAATTTGCGGGCATCAGGTCACTAACGCTCAACAGTATAAACACCGCCACAACTACGGGTTTGAACGCTGACCGTGAATCCTGGGACATCGCCAGATGTTTCGCAACCGGCACTCTGATCGAAACGGAACGTGGCCTGGTCGAGGTCGAGAATTTGCGCGTGGGTGACAAAATTCCGACGCTGGATCATGGGTTGCAAACACTGCGTTGGATTGGCTCTCAGACCGCGCGTGCCGCAGGCGTGTTCACGCCTGTGCTGATCAAGGCGGGTGCGCTTGGCAATGATCGCGATCTCTTGGTCTCGCAACAGCACAGGATGCTGATCAGCGACTGGCGGGTCGAGCTGCATACGGGCCACGCTGAGGCGCTGGCGCCTGCCAAGCATTTGGTGAATGGCCGCGATATCGTGATGAAGCCCGGCGGTCTTGTGACCTATTATCACCTGATGTTCGACCAGCACGAACTGATCTGGGGCGAAGGGTGCCTGAGCGAGAGCTTTCACCCTGGAATCCAGGCGTGGAACAGTTTTGAGGATGACACACGGCAAGAGATCCTGTCGCTGTTTCCGGAACTGGCCAGTCACGGGATCACCGCCTATGGTCCCCCTGCCCGCCCATCGCCTCAATCTTTTGAAACGCGTGCGTCGGTGGCCTGACACGGGATGTCGGAAGCGGACTTGCCTTGATCCGGCATTCATTCTTTGATGCTGCAATCCTTCAGGGAATTGACGATGCAGCAGAACACCACACCGGATGACGTAAGCCTGACGACAAAAGGCTATACCGAAGACACTCGGCAAGGCGGCATACTGCTATTGGCCTGCGGTGCACTGGCGCGTGAAATCCTGCATCTGAAAAAGCGTAACGGCTGGGATCATATGACCCTGACCTGCCTGCCCGCCATACTGCACGTCCACCCTGAAAGGATCACGCAGGCCGTCGAAGAAGCGGTTGCCAAGCACCGCGGTAGCTTTGACCAGATCTTCGTCGTCTATGCCGATTGTGGTACCGGAGGGTTGTTGCAGAAGGCTTGCGAAGAGATGGGCATTGAGATGATCAAAGGCCCGCACTGCTATTCCTTTTTCGAAGGAAATCAAGCCTTTGAAGACCATGGCGATGATGAAACAACAGCCTTCTACCTGACGGATTTTCTGGCCCGCCAGTTCGATGCCTTTGTGTGGAAACCGCTTGGCCTGGACCGTCACCCCCAACTGCGGGACATGTATTTCGGGAACTATACCAAGCTTGTCTATCAAGCCCAGACAGACGATCCGGACCTGACGGCCCGCGCTCAGGAATGCGCCGAACGCATGGGTTTGACGTTTGAACGCCGGTTCACCGGCTATGGGGATCTGGAAACCACCCTGACCGAGTGGGCCGCCCGCAAGTCGACCGCCTGATCGTCAGGCGTTCTCTTGCGCGACTTCGCGGATACGCTCGATCATTGACCGTAAGCCGTTAGAGCGTTGTGCGGACAGGTGATCATTCAGCCCAAGGCGTGCCAACTCGCCGCCCGCGTCGACCTTTGGGACTTCGCCAACAGGCAAGCCATTATACAAAGACCGCAACACCGCAATCAGCCCGCGCACAATCAACGCGTCGCTGTCGCCGTCGAACCGGAAAACGCCCCCCTCGATCGTGGGCTGCAGCCACACCTGACTGGCACAACCATGCACCTTAGTGGCGGGTACTTTGAACGCATCGTCCAGCGGCTCCATCGCTTTACCCTGATCTATGACATGGCGATACCGGTCTTCCCAGTCATCCAGAAACTCGAAATCCTCGACGATTTCCTCAAAGGCGGGCGTTGCCATTTCGGTGTGGTCCTTTTTGTTGCGATCACAATTGTGACCTAGGCCTCCGTTGGGCACCTGTCTAGCCCCGGTGTGGGTTTTCAATCTTTGGAATTTACGATAACCCATTGCTGAAAATACTTCTCTGGGCTTTGGGACCATGAAAAAATCAACACCTCTTCTATTGGTCGGCACGCTTACACTGGCCGCCTGCAGCGGCTGGAGCGAGTCGCGCGTGAACCCGACCAATTGGTTCGGGTCCAGTACACCCGCCCCTACTGAAGTATCCGTAAACGAAGCCGATGCTCTGGTGCCCCAGGGGCGCGACGGCCCGGGCCTGTTTTCGCGACCCGAAAAGGAAGTGATCGGCTTTGCCATAACCAAGGTAGATGAGCTGCGCATCGATCCCACGTCTACCGGGGCAATCGTCTATGTCAAAGGTACGGCCGCAAGACAGGGCGCCTATAATGCGCGCCTTGTCCCCGTGGAAAGCGAAGAAAACGAAAAGAACGGCATTCTGGAATACACGTTCGAAGTCAGCTACCCAAGCTACGCGACCAATCAGGGCTCTGAAAAATCGCGTGAGGTCAATGGTGCCACGACGCTTGGCCGGGCCGAGCTGCGAAACACCCGTTTGGTTCGCGTTCGTGGTGAACAGAATGCACTAGAGTCCCGGCGGCGCTAACCGCCGCTAAAGCGACACGACTTGTACGGATTGCCCCTTGGCGGCCAGAGCGATCTTGCCGTCACACAGTTTCAGGGCATCCTCGCCAAACACCTCAAATCGCCAGCCTGACATCGAAGGCAGCTTACGCTCGCCCGCAGCCAACTGGTCCAGTTCGGAACTGGTGGCGATCAGCTTGGCCGCCACGCCCGAGCTTTCGGTTTTGGACTTGAGCAAAACGCGCAGCAAATCGGCGAGCGCCGGGTTGATCTTTAGCTTGTCACGGCTGTTATCAACGCGCGGCATTTGATCGGCAGGGCAATTCACCCCCTGTTTCACCGCCGCCAGAATACCATCGGCAATCGCGCCTTTGCGCGCCTCGCGCAGCAGCAGGCGAGAACCACCAAGGTCCGACGGAGATTTTGGCTTGGTCGAGGCAAGCTCGATCAAGGCATCATCCTTGAACACCCGGCTGCGCGGAACGTTGTTCTCTTGCGCATAAGCTTCGCGAAACTGCGCCAACTCGCGCACGACAGCCAAGAACTTGGCCGAATTCGTCCGGGTTTTTACCCGCTTCCATGCATCTTCCGGACGGATATCGTAGGTTCCGGGTTGGGTCAGGGTGCGCAACTCTTCGGACACCCAATGGCTGCGCTGCGACTTGTTCAACTGGGCTGCCAGATATTCGTAAATCTGCCGCAAATGCGTGACATCCGCCAAGGCATAGGTCTTTTGCGCATCTGTCAATGGCCGACGTGACCAATCGGTAAAACGCGAGGTTTTGTCGACGCCTTCCTTGCAGATTTTGCGCACCAAAGTCTCGTATCCCACCTGCTCGCCAAAGCCACAGACCATCGCGGCGACCTGAGTGTCGAACAGAGGTTGCGGGAATACGGACGCCTCGACCCAGAAAATCTCAAGATCCTGCCGTGCGGCGTGGAACACTTTGACCACGCTTTCATCGCGAAACAGGTCATAAAGCGGGTCCAGAGACAGGCCATCAGCCAATGGGTCCACCAGAACGGCGCTGCCTTCATCATCAGATGGAACCGCAAGCTGCACCAAACAGAGTTTTGAATAGTAAGTCCGTTCGCGCAGAAACTCGGTATCTACGGTGACATAGTCATAATCCGCCGCGGCCTTGCAGAAATCGGCCAGCTCTTGCGTCGTCGTCAGGGTTTTCATGCGCGGTACTGTTCTTGCTCTTGTTCTGTGCGGCTGATTGTCTGTTTCATTCCGTACCCAGCCGTATTGCGGACCATAGGATGAATTTGACGCGCGTGTAAATCGCCCTGAGACGTTCAGGGCAGCAACACCGGAGTCCGATCCCCACTGGCGTAACGGCGCAACACTGCGGGGTAGAGTTTGTGTTCCCATACCAGCACCCGGGCGGCCAATGCCTCGGACGTATCACCCGGTTCAATATCTACTCGCGCTTGCCCAAGGATCGGACCGTCATCCAAGGCTGCGGTGACTTCGTGAACCGAACATCCATGTTCAGCATCCCCGGCTTCAATAGCGCGCGCATGGGTGTTGAGACCCTTGTATTTCGGCAGAAGCGAAGGGTGGATATTCAGCATCCGTCCCTGAAAGCGTGACACGAAATCGCCTGTCAGAACACGCATGAAGCCAGCCAGACAAACGATATCGGGTTGCGCTTCTTCCAGCGGTTTCAGCAACTCGGCCTCAAACGCGGCACGGTCGCCCTTGAACGGGCGGTGATCCACCGAAGCCGTCGGAATGCTCCGCTCTGCCGCCTTTGTCAGGCCACCCGCATTCGCATCATTGGACAGAACCAGACAAGGCCGCGCAGGGTGATCGTCGGTCATGCTGTCGACCAGCGACACCATGTTCGAGCCACCCCCCGAGATCAGAATTGCGACGCGCTTATGGCTCACAACAGGGTGCCCGAATAGGCCATGCCCGCTGTCCCGGTCACAGTGCCAATCCGCGCAACCGTTTCGCCCGCATCGGCCAGCAACGCCGCCAAATCATCCGCGCGATCCGCTTCACACGCGACGATCATGCCAATGCCGCAGTTGAAGGTCTTCAACATCTCAGCCTCAACAATCCCACCGGTTTCCGCCATCCAGCGGAATACAGGCGGCAAATCCCATGCATTCAGGTCAATCTCGGCACCCAACCCCTCGGGCAGCACACGGGGCAGGTTTTCTGTAAGGCCGCCGCCGGTGATATGGGCCAGCGCATGCACGCCCCCTGCTCGGATCGCCTGCAGAGCTGGCTTCACATACAGACGTGTGGGTGTCAGCAGAGCTTCGCCCAGCGATCCTTCACTGAACGGTGAGGCGGCATCCCAGCCCAGACCCGAAATCTCTACCAGTTTGCGGACCAGCGAATAGCCGTTAGAATGCACCCCGTTCGACGCCAGCCCCAAAAGCACGTCGCCTTCCTGAACACCAGTCGGCAGATGCGCACCACGCTCCATCGCGCCGACCGAGAACCCGGCCAGATCGAAATCGCCATCCGGGTACATGCCGGGCATTTCCGCGGTTTCACCGCCGATCAGAGCGCATCCAGATTGCACACAGCCCTCGGCAATGCCTTCGATAATCCGCGCCGCCGTATCCGTATCCAGCTTGCCGGTCGCGAAATAATCCAGGAAAAACAGCGGCTCAGCGCCCTGGCAGATCAGGTCATTGACGCACATGGCCACAAGATCGATGCCCACGCCGTCGACGACGCCGGTATCAATGGCGATGCGCAACTTGGTGCCCACTCCGTCAGTGGCCCCAACCAGAATCGGGTCCTGATATCCGGCATCCTTTAGATCGAACAGAGCGCCAAAGCCGCCCAGCCCGCTCATCACGCCCGAGCGGTTGGTGCGTTTTGCGGCCGGCTTGATCCGATCGACAAGGGCATTCCCCGCATCAATATCAACGCCCGCATCGGCATATGTGATTCCGTTCTTGCCCGTGGTCATGGCCAGCCCCTTATGAATGGTTCCCGCGCGGGTTATTCGATTGTGCGACTTGTTGCAACGGTCAGGCTTGACGCGGCTGTTCACCATGGTACTCAAAGCGCTCAGGCGGGCCTGTAGCTCAATTGGTTAGAGCAGAGCGCTCATAACGCTTTGGTTGCGGGTTCAAGTCCTGCCGGGCCTACCACCGTCTACTAATTCCTTGCTATCAGTTAAAGATGCTTGCCAGACCAGCAATGCACGGTGTTTCTGCTGTCCTGTTCAAACATAAGATTCATTCTTCTAAATCTGCAGGGTTGCCCAGTAACTCTGAGCCTTATTCAAGCCCCTAGAGTTCGGAGTCCCCGCTCAAGCGGAAGTGCCATTTGGTACATTCAAGACAAAATGACACATACGCATACTATACTTTTGGATACATCACCTATTCGAATGGGCTTTTGGCTATCCCATTTCCATTCAGCGAAACTTGTAAATTCATGTTTTTATGATCTTGCACGTCCCATACATGTGCATCCCAGCCTCCGACTAGCACCCAGTAGGAGGAAATTGACCGGCTTCGCGACCCCTCCGCTCACTCGGACCGCGAAGCTGGTTTTTTTGTGCCGTTTTTAGTTTGAAAAAAAGCTTCCAAAGACAAAGCGCACCGGCAAACCTCCAATTGAAGTTCAGGCCTACCTTGGAGGTTCACCGAAGTATCCACCAAAGTATCCGACCATCGCACCCAAAACGCCAACAACGATGACAATCGAGATCAATGCACCACTGCTTTTTGAGTAATATCCAAGCGTCAAAAGCCCGACGACAAATATACCAACCAAGAAATACAATACAGTGTTGTCCATACCTAAACCTATGCCGCAAAAGACG
Source organism: Ruegeria sp. CDSB013 (assembly GCF_059611165.1). Taxonomy (NCBI): domain Bacteria; kingdom Pseudomonadati; phylum Pseudomonadota; class Alphaproteobacteria; order Rhodobacterales; family Roseobacteraceae; genus Ruegeria; species Ruegeria sp. CDSB013. The sequence goes on from NZ_JBXWPA010000016.1 coordinate 107,757, forward strand.
TTCTGTAACGTTACGATAGAAATGCGCCTCAAGTCTAATGGGGGAGTTACACCCCGTTAAACACCAGGGTAGCCACTCGTTCCCGCTCCAAAAAACCCGCGTTGTTCGGAGGGAAACCGTTACAAACAACGCGGGAGGCAGTTGGGGTAGTGAAGGCGATACGGAGCGGGTCAAGAATTGGACCAAAAAACCCCGGGTAAAGCCGTTCGGTCTAATATGAGGCGGCGAATTTACGCTTCAGGATCTGTCGCCTCAGCCTTTTGGAAAACTGCCAAGGTGACAAACAACCCGCCGATCAGAAGCAAATGGCCCAATGCGGTTACACCGAAAACAAAATAGCTGCCAACCATCAGCGAGAAGATTGCGCTCCACATCCATGCCAACATCTGCATCAGCATGTGTGCTGTGGATAGCGAGTATTTTTTTAGTGGGTTTTTCGTTTCATCCATTACCGATACCCACGATGATTTTACGTCGAAACTATTGGTCATGACTTCCTCCCATTCTAAAGGTTGTACGGGGTGATCGGTGCTTTAGACCAAAGAAAAATTTTGCGCGCCGCTTATGGCAGAGAACCAAAACGTAAATTCCGATCCCACCAAAATCACCTCCCAACAATGATATCTGCGCAAAGGCCACCCAGCCTTTCACTTTTGCCAAGCCGCAGGACACCGCCATGTGCGCGGGCAATATCCGCAACAATCGCCAACCCAAGACCAACGCCACTGCCCTGATTCTGGTTGCGTGCGGGATCAAGACGCGAGAACGGTTTTACAGCCTCAGTGCGCTGCTCTACCGGAATGCCCGGTCCGTCATCTTCGACCCGGATGCGCGTGGTTTTGGGCGTCAGGGACAGGCTGACCTCGGCCCGGTTGCCATATCGCACCGCATTGCCAATCAGGTTCTCGACCGCGCGGCGCATGGCCATAGGGCGCAGCATCGCCGTGCCGTCACCTTCGAGTGAGACCAATTCGGCCTGATGACCTGCCCGTCGCGCGTCTTCGACAATCTGGCGCAACAACGCGGCGGGCTCGATTGCCTCGGCAGGGCCCTCAGCGGCGCCGCGAGAGAAATCGAGGAACGCATCCAACAGCAATTGCATCTCGTCTACGTCCTGCTGCATCGGTGCTGCCTCATCCTCAGGCAACATGGACAGGCCCAGTTTCAGGCGCGTCAGCGGTGTTCTCAAGTCGTGACTGACCCCCGACAGCATCATCGTGCGCTGTTCCATCTGGCGCTCGATTCTTGCCCGCATTTCCAGAAACGCACTACCGGCTGCGCGCACTTCTATCGCACCGCCCGGCGAATAGGGTACCACCCTGCCCCGGCCAAAGGCCTGCGCGGCGTCAGCAAGCCGGGTGATGGGCCGCAGTTGATTGCGCATATAGAGGAATGAGATCGTGGTCATGACCACGGCAAAAAACACCATAGTCACAATCAACTGATGCGGCGCCGTGGGTGACAAGCGGCGGCGATCTATCGTCAACTGCAGAAGCCCCAGATCGGTTTCCAGATACAACCGTGCCTCGTCACCCGAAGGCAAGGCCACAGAAACCAGATCGGGCAGTCGCATCTGTAAATTTGCCTCGACCTGAGGTGCGATGAAGTCGTACCACCGCCGCTTGTCGGTCAATGGATCCTGATCGGGGTCGACAAAGCGGGCCTTCATCTCAAGCGCAACCAAATCCGGGCGTATGGCTGCCAATGCCTGCTGCCGGGTCTCGGCCCCCTGCATCGTTTCAAGCACCAGAGTCACTTCGCGCGCCGCGGATCGGGTCATCTGTGCGGTGACGTCCTCAAGATGTTTTTGCAAAAAGGCAATCCCAACCACCAACAGCAGAACGATAACCGGAAGAACCAGAATCAGTGCTGCTCGGGCATAAAGGCTGCGCGGCATATAGTGTTTGAGCCATTGACTGGACATGCGCTAAACCTAACGGGCTGATCCGCCAAGAGAAAGAGCTCAGAATGCAGGTGCCCGACGATTTCAACCCGCCACCAGGTCAGGCAACCGAATTACAAACTGGCCTGCGGCGGATTCTGGCACCAAACCCGTCTCCGATGACTTATCGCGGTACGAATACGTATCTATTGGGAGGTCGCGATCTGGCGGTCATCGATCCTGGCCCCCTGAGCGACACGCATCTTGGGGCGATTCTGAACGCCATGCAGCCGGGTCAACGGATAAGCCACATCATCGTCACCCACAGCCATCTCGACCACTCGCCACTTGCGGCACCATTGGCAGAACGGACCGGTGCGCCGATTTTGGCCTTTGGCGGGCCACAAGCCGGACGCAGTGCAGTGATGACCGAACTGGCGCATCAAGGTCTGGTCGGCGGAGGTGAAGGGATAGACACCGCATTTCGTCCGGATATCGAACTGGCGGACGGCGAGATGGTCGAGGGTGAAGACTGGCAGCTTGAGATCATCCATACACCCGGTCATCTGGGAAACCATATCGCCCTGGGATGGGGCAATGTCTGCTTTACAGCGGATCACGTCATGGGCTGGGCCAGTTCGCTGGTCTCCCCTCCGGACGGGGATCTGACGGATTTCATGCAAGCCTGCCAAAGGTTGCGCGCCCGGAGCTGGTCCGTGTTTCACGCAGGCCATGGTGCACCGATCACCGATCCTGGCGAACGTTTGGACTGGCTGATCAATCACCGCCTCACGCGCGAAGCTCAGATACTGGCGGCGCTCGAGGATCAGCCCGGCACCGCCCGCCAACTTGCCGAGCGCATTTACACCGATACGCCTATCGCGCTGCTGCCAGCCGCCGAGCGCAACGTGTTTGCGCATCTAATTGATCTATATGGTAAATCAAAAGTCTCCACACTTGATGCGCTATCGGGAAATGCCAATTTTTTCAGAACCGCGTGACTTGTCCAAATTTTTTTCCGATTGATGCAGTTCTCCTCTGGACGGGCAAAAAACGGATTGTTATACGCCCCTCAGTTCCGGCGTAGCTCAGCGGTAGAGCAGTTGACTGTTAATCAATTGGTCGTAGGTTCGATCCCTACCGCCGGAGCCA
>NZ_JBXWPA010000017.1:0-59382 GCF_059611165.1 Ruegeria sp. CDSB013
GACATCGTCGCTCAAAACAACCGACTGCACCGCCCAACTCGGCGACAGGCCCTCGGTGCCGCTGTCATAATCGTTGGTGCCGCCCCAGCCCTGGACCGCGTAATTGCCCGTCGAGCCGTCGGCCACAACTCCGAAAGTCTGGTTGCTCGCGCTGGAACCATAGACCACCCCGGAAGACCGTCCGTTCGGCTCCACATAATCAACCACAAAGAAGATCGTCCGGTCCGCATCGCCCGTGGGAAGGTTGAAAATCGTGTCGTCGGCATCGACCCGCTCCAGCAGGTCGCCCGCGCCGTCAAACGCGATCGCAGGTAGCCCTGTGGGGGTTACGTTGTCGACAAGCCGCGGATCACCCTGCGCGAACAGGTTGTTTCCGTTTCCGGACCCATCCAGCCAGGCTGTCACGGTATTGCCGTTGCCCAGTCCGATTTTAATATCCGACTGCAGCAGCAAGACCAGCCCTGAGGTTACGGGCACCTGGGTGGCCGTGCCAATCTGAATTGGCAAGTTGGGTGAGAAAGTGGTTTCAGTCCCATCCGTGACTTCCAGATAGGCGTCGTAGCTGCCTTCGGTGGCATAGATATGGCTGGCAACGACCTGACCCGATGGATCGACCTGGCCAGTGGCGCTGTTTCCATCGCCGAAGTGCCACGTATAGGTCATCGTGTCACCATCGGCGTCCGAGGCATCGGCTGAAAAGGTAATCTCAGTTGTGCCAACGCCGCCGACTGCAATATCAGACTGCGCATCGGCGATCTCAGGTGCGAAATTCACATCTCCCGCTTCGACCTGGAACGCGTTGGACAGAACCGTATGAGTCGGATCGGACAGGGACAAAGATACGTCATAGCGCCCGTCCACTGTGTATTGATGACTGACCGAGATGATGCCACTGGGCCCCACAATATCGTTGATCACGGTGCCGTCGCCGAAATTCAGCGTGTAAGTCAGCGCATCGCCTTCAGGATCGCTGACCGTTGCTTCAAAAGTAACGCTCAACGGCAGATCCCCTTCCAGAGGGCTCAACGACGTTGTATCGATGGACGGCGCGGCATTGCCGTCAAAGGTGATGCGATGGACTTCGCCTGAAGCGATCAGCGCGTAATACAATGCCCCATCTTCACCAACGTTGATAGATACGATTTCGTTGGTTGTGCCGGGCAATTGGGTCGACGGCTTAAAGGCATAATCGCCCAATACCTGAGTGCCGGTGCTATCCAGCCGTAGGTAGCGGATGAAATCATTGGTATAATCGCCGTAAAAATAGACCCCGTCCCACTCCTCTGGGAACAGATCACCGCGATAGACTTCACCGCCGGTGATTGAGGTGCTTTGGCCCTGATGGTCGATCGAGAAGATCGGAGATGAATAAAAGTCCCCACTGGCCGCATCGGCAATATCCCCGTCGGGCAGCGGATGGTCATTGGGGTCTTCGGGGCTCAGCCCGGCATTGACGTAAACATTGGGTGTACCTTCGTAGAACGGCCATCCGTAGAAAGCGCCAGCCTGCTCTAGAGAGGAGGTGTGGATATCGTCATGGGCGATGTTCTGCTGGTTGCCACCGACCTCACCAATATACAGCTGACCATATTCCTCGTCCCAGCGGGCGCGGAACGGGTTGCGCAGACCATAGGCCCAGACATAATCGTTATACCCGTCATTGGGGTCGGCCCAGGGATTCGCAAGCTGCCCGTCCGTGCCGTCCGGCACGGTACCGTCGGGATTGACCCGGATGATCTTGCCTGAGGACGATTCCGGATCCAGCATGATATCGTCGCCGCCGCTGGGGCCTTCGCCCGGAGTGGTTGCCTGAAATTTGTCCGATGTCGTCAGCCAGAGTTTGTCGTCCGGACCAAAATCCAGACCACCGCCATAGTGACAGCAGGCGAGATAGCCATCGGTATCCTCCCAGACCACGAACTCACTGGACAGGTCACCGGCCGAGGTCAAACCGCCGGCGTTCTCTTCGTGCTGGAAACGGGCAATACGAGCGTTCTCTGGATTATTCGGTGTGTAATACAGATAAAAATAGCCGTTATTTGCAAAATTAGGATCCAGCGTGATGTCCAAAAGGCCGCGTTCCTGCCCTGCATCGATATTGTTCAGGGTCATGTAGACTTCATTCGACCCGGTTTCCGGGTCGACGATACGGATTTCGCCATCCTTGGATAACAGCAGCATCCGGTTGTCCGGCAGGAATGTCATCGAGATCGGGAGGAAAAACGGGCTGCCGCCATCCATGTCTTCGCGAGAGACCACCAATTCACTGGTGAATCCGTCAAGCGACAAAGGCTGCGCACCAACATCAATTGTTACAGTCGCTGGAGCAGATGTTTCGCCCTGCGCATCGACAAGTTCGTAAGTAAAGCTGTCGTCAGCCCCCGAACCACCATTGTGGGTATATGTTACGGCACCGGTAACCGGGTCGATATCAGTGATCGTACCGTTGCTTGGGCCGCTAAGAATATTGATGCTGGTACCATCCAGCACCCCATCATCGATATCATTTTGCAGGACGTCAATTACGACGGTCTGACCCAATTCTATGCCTTGGTTGTCCCCGACAGCTATAGGTGCGTTGTTCAGCCCGTCATCGGTCAGGTATTCCGACTGCAGATAACTTTCTACGGATGTTCGGTCCGCCGTACCAAGCGCACGATCATAGACGAGAACTGCAGCCACATCCAATTGCGCCTCGCCCAGATTACCCAGTTCCGAGCCTATGACCAGCCGGGCCAGATCGGTGTTGAACGTGTGAGAACCACCGTCAATCAGCCCACCGTTCAGAAAATGCTCGTATTGACCTGCAGACAGAACCACGGACTGCACAATCCAGCCCTGGGTTTCTGCATTTACACCCGAACTGAAATCGTTGGGGCCGCCATAGCCCTGAATGCCAAGCTCACCGTTGTTCCAGCCCGACACTAAACCAAAAGCTTCATTCGCAGTATTGTCACCATAGGACAGACCTGCCGAAACGCCCTGATTGTCCACATAGTTGACCACAAAGAATATGGTCCGATCTTCATTGCCATCTGGCAGCAAACCGGAACCAAGCACGGTCTGAAGGTTATCCTCGTCGCCATCAAACGAGATCGCCGGGGCCCCCGACGGTGTGGTGGCAACACCAAATGTTGGGTCCCCGTTTGATGTCAGATCGATTCCTGACGAAGACACATCCCTCCAGGACGTTACGGCGGCGCCTTCTGTCGTAACCCCCGATTTTCCTTCTAGGTGAAGTACTAGCCCACTCGTAACTGGCAGAACCATAAAAATACCCTCAAAAACCTACATTAACACCCGCATGGCAGAGGCAGGCTTCATGCGAAAAACACTAAAATAATTTATCACGAATTTGTATCGGACTCAACGCAACGAACCCTGTTTGGAGCCCCGGCATACTGTCACGATTATATTATCACCTGTACTTTCTTGCACCAGCGCAACTCTGATTTTCCAGGATCTAACGCAAATGGCCGAGCCCTTCGTTCAGCCGGTTGATAGCGCCGTGGGTTTCAGCAAGGCTGCCTTCGACCGGGCGCAGGTCTTCAAGCGTGATACCTTTGGAGGTATGCGCATTCACGAACAGACCGGAATAGTGGAAGTCGCCTTTGGCATCCTTGTGCTGCGTCACGACATTGGTGCCTGCCAATTTGCCTTTCTTAGCAGAGTAGATGTTGTACTCTTTGATCGCGCCGCTGCCCGAGGCTTTGATCGAGGTCACCGGACGATTGTCGCTCAGCGCATTGATCAGCGTGTTGTAACGGATGACAATATTTTCACCACCTTCGTGGATGGAAATCCCGTTGGCCATTGCGGTGTAGATGATGTTGTCCTCGATCAGCAGGTTGTTGTGCCCGCCCTTGCCGCCGAAGAAGATACCCTGCATGTCAAAGCGGTTCTGCAGCAGCATCACGTTGCCGGTGATTTCCAGATTGCTTGAAGCCCCGCCCTGGAACTGCATGAAGTCCGCATGCGTATCATCTTCTGGGTAGAAATGGGTTGGACCAGTATTGTTTTTGATCAGGCCGCCATCAACGCTGGAGAATTTGAACGCGTCAGAGCCGAGATAGTTGAGCGTGTTTTCAACAAGCTCGAAATCTTTGGTGCCGTAGTTGCCAATACCAACTGCTACATGGTGGATGTCGTTGTTTTCAAGGCGGATGTTATGATTTCCATTCCGAAGCTCGATACCGAATTTGACATCAAAGATCGGAGTGCCGGGCGATGTGATCGGTCCGTTGATCTCGGAGTTGAGGACTTCGATATGATGGCTTTCATTGACGGCAATCGCATTTCGGCCAGCGTCTGTGGCAACATGAACACCGTCAAAGCGCAGATAGCTGGAGTTCCTGATCTCGACCCCGGAAAAGGTCGCGCGCCCGGCTCCGTCCTCGGACGCAATGGTGACATAGTCACTGAAGTTCAGACCTTTCAGCTTTACCGACCCGTAGTCGCCGTGTTTCAGCAGGATCGTTTCACCGCCTGACGCCTTGGACAGAGTTCTTTTTAAGGTGGCCCCAAGATCTGCGGCCTGCGTCGGCAGAGTCATCATGACGGTGGAGCACACCGTAGTGAATGCGACCAGAACACGTTTTCCCTTCAAGGCACCCTCCTGTTTTTAAGTGACGTCCTTGCCCGCATTTACCGTGACAGGTTGGCTTTGGCTTTGCTGCTCCAGACCCCGTCCGTAGCGCATCAATGGTCCCTCGAAAAAGCGGAACGACAAGATCGCTTGCACTTGAGTCACGATCAGTGCAGCGATCACGACCCCCCAAAACGAGAGCTCCGATTTGGGGTGGAAAACGCCCGGGAGTTTCAGGATCAACTCAATGTTGAACATGTGAAACAGGTAAGTGAAATAAGAATAAAACCCGATTGCCGAAAACCAGGACAATACTTTGCTTTGGGCACTTTTGTAGCGCGTTTCGAACAAGACAATCAGCAGGCAGGTAACAAGTGCAATGAATGTGTATTTCAGAGAACTCCAGAGTACGGGGTCCCAAAACACGAACATATAAGACAAGATCGCCAGCAGCAGCAGCGTTGCCATCAGCTGTGGCCTGGCGACTTGCCGCTGCATGCAGACGGCAACGATTCCTCCGATGCCAATGGAATCGATCCGCGCGGGTGGGAAGTTGTAAACGGCCTCAAATCCGGAAAGATTCAAATGCAGCCGCAGCGCCATTGAGGCGATGCTGATCAGGACCAGAAAAGCCAGGAAATTCCGGCGAAGGATCCACGCCGCCAGCCCGAAGAGGATATAGGCGAATTCCTCGACGGATAGGGACCAGGTGATCGTATAGGGAATTGTCTCGGGACCATCGAAGAAGATCATCCATCCCGTCAGGAACAGGTAGTTGATCCAAATCCGGCCCACAGTGTCCTGATCGTATCCCAAACTCAGACTGGCACACAGGAATAACGTTACCGCAACCATATACAGCGGTATGATCCGGAACACGCGCCGCAGGAAAAAGACCTTGATGCTTTCCGTGTCAGACCTGCGCAGCAGGAATCCGGTGATCAGATAACCACTTAGGGGGAAAAAGATATCGACCCCTAAAAGGCCGTAGCGCCGAAAAAATTGCGCCAGCGGGTCAAGGCTGCTGACGTCATAGCGCGAGGCGACATGGTAAACAAGAACGGCCAAGATCGCGACAGTCCGGATGCTGTCCAGCGCCATGGAACGGTTTTTCTTGAAACCCACGCTGGGATCAGAAGAGGAAAGTTTAACCACCATAAAGCCGCCGCTTCACTGCCGCCCTGCCCGAGCCGGTAAGCGCGAAAAACATGGAGGTCGTTTCGTCAAATGGGGCGTCTTCCAAAGACCGTCCCGCGCGAGGTTTACCTTTAAATACCACATACCTCTACCAAACCAAAAAACACCAGGTCCTTTAGTTCAGAATACCATTGGACCGAACACCAGCATGACATCGCCCGGCGGGAATATCCATGCTCTTGCGGTGTCCTCAGTTCTAAATTGCCCCGGCTAACGCGAGTTCTGACACCATAGTTACCTGCAACAACAACGTAAGCACCTGTATTCCGAACCTGGGAGCATTTGGCAACACGACGACCAAGCTGGTACCTGTTCCTGATTTCAGAGATGGTTTCCCGTGACAGGACTGGACGTCAATTGTTATGCGTGAGGAGATAGAGATGTTGTGCTGGAGAGCCTAATGGAAGCTGATGTATCCGTTGCTTTCTCGGTCGTTCCGCGGGATTTGAGCTGGAAAGAAAGTGAAGCGTAGTTTTTCTGAGTATGCCCGGGCGTTTTTCCGAATGGGCGACAAGGATCGGCCTGAACTGTCTGCGGACGTTCGGTACGGTCTGCTATTTCTATCTTGCTCAGCAACCTTCTCGGCACCTCGGATTCGCAAATCGCACTCACCTGAAAACGGTCTATATCCAGACGAAAGTCCGCTACCCCCCCCATCCTTTAACCGCGAGTTGCACCAGCATGTATAGCGCGGCAAGCCGGAAGGACTTTTCAGCGGCGGATGATACCACGCCGTCCTCCGAACAGCGGGAAAAGCTACCATTTCTGGCCAAGCTGGTACTGATTTCACTGTTGTTTCCGGCCTTCTTTTCGGTCGGAACGCTGCTGCTCTCTCCATCCCGGGTCGTGTTTCTGGTCGTTGTGCCGATCCTGACAATCAACCTGCTTCGTGGTTCCTACGGACGCCTGCTGGCGACCGACTACCTGTTGTTTGGTTTTGCGGCATGGATGACCCTAGCCATGCTCATAAATCACTCACCGCGTGTGGCGATCGAATACACAGGATCCCGAACCATCGTTCTTTTAGGGGGGTATCTCACAGCCCGCGCGACTATCAGAACAAAGGCCACATTTGTGGCAATGATTCGTTTTATAGCGTTCGCCGTTCTGTTTACTCTGCCGTTTGCACTATACGAAGTAATCACGAGTAAACCTTTGATTCCGCAGTTGATCAGCAAGCTGCCTGGGATCGCTTCAGTGGTCAATGTCAATCCTGATCAGCGCTTAGGTCTCCATCGCGCGCAAGTCGTATTTTCGCATCCAATTCATTACGGCATATTCTGTTCCCTGGGATTTTCGCTGGTCTATGTGGGGTTGGCCGACCGCATGCAGTGGTTCCGTCGTGCCATCATTTCAAGCCTTATCGGCTTGAGTTGTTTTTTTTCAGTGTCAAGTGGACCGGTGCTGGCGGTGGCTGTGCAGATCGGTTTGATCGGATGGGGAGCCATTTTCCGGCGCTCAAAGTATTGCTGGGCAATCCTGTGGGGTTCCGGGCTTTTCTTTTATGTCATCGCAGAACTCGCCTCAGGGCGTGCCGCCATTTACGCTATCGTTTCGCGAATATCGTTCTCCAGTTCGACGGCATTTGCACGCCGAGTTCTTTTTGAATTTGGCGTCCGTCAAATTGAACGCAAACCACTGTTTGGAGTAGGTTATAATCCTTGGCCGTTGCCACGCTGGATGACCGGAAGCGTAGATAACTTCTGGCTGTTTGTCGCCGTGCGGTTCGGTGTGCCGGCACTCATTATGCTGGCAGGTGCATTTCTGATTGCCATGATCGTCGCCGGCCGACGGGATTTTAGTGAGGACCCCACACTCTATCCATTGCGCCGAGCCTGGATTTTTACTCTGGTCAGTTTGGTTTTGGTACTCGCTACAGTGGCAATTTGGGGGGAACTGTATTCGCTGATACTGTTCACACTGGGAAGTGGCATGTGGCTTCTTACAGTGGACCCGCGGCAACAGGCGAACCGTCCAGTCACGAGCAACACCAAGCCGGAAAGCACATTGCCTTACACACGTTTTGCCAGAGAGAAGCGGCAGCCAAACAAAGAAGCTATCTATCGCCGAAATACCTAAAAATTTCTTTTAAAACATTATCTTAAAAAAATAAAGACAGCCACCAAACGCGGCGGGTTTTACGCCCTGCGGACTGCCATGACTGACTTGGTCATCAACGCAAATCGCTCTTTTTCGATGTCTGCATCGGGGAAAAGCTTAACCATGATACCCTTGGAAATAATTCTGATATAGTCGCCGCGCACCATTGCGCGCTCAAAGCTGACCTTTGGCATGTATCCAAGAGACGTTAGCTGGAACAGTCCGATCCGCAGGGGGCCGGGGAGCCAATGAATGAATGGCCGTCCATAATGGGGATCAATGGGAAACCAGAAATTGGGCGTCTGCACAAAATATGCCCGACCAACACGCCGGACTTCACTAGCAAATGAAAGCATGTTGGCATATGAGCCGACATGCTCCACGACCGAATTCGAATGAACCAGGTCAAATGATCCGTCTTCAAACTCTGGCATATCACATGCGTTTCCGGTCGCGCACTCAACCACCAACCCCTCGACCGAGTTGTCAAACTGCGCCAGATCCTTCTCGAAATTCAGCACAGTGACAGACACTCTGCTGCGTAAATCCATCGGAAGCAGTTTCCAGTAGCGCGCGCGACCGCCCGCATCCAGAATCTTTATGCTGTCATTGCTCTCAAGAAGTTCGCGTACCAGACGCTCAATATGCGCAAAGCGCTTACCACGAAAACGCCTTTGCGCGGCAAGAAATACTCGGCTTTTTTGCACCTAACTCTCCAAAATCGCTAAAGTTCCGGCCGGAAGAAACTGCCTGCAACCACAACCGTAAAACAAGCCTGAATCCAGGGTGGTTCTCCATTCCCGAAAAAAGCGTCCCAAAAAAGAATTGCCGCCAGCCAAAACGAAAAAATAGAACAGTGTTACCTTAACAGATACTCCTTACTCTGGTATCACTATCTACCGCGACACAAAATGGGGCAACACACCCCGCAGGGCAATGCACTAATTGTAGGCAGCCAGTTGTTTCCTGAATTCAAACGGTTTTTGGATATTTAAAGAAGTGTTTCCTGAATATGGATTTACAGCGGGCGTGGCATTCCGCGCGCATCCTGTGGAACGTCCGGTTCCTGTAGTCTTCCAGGAAGCCGCTTGAGCTCACCCGGCTCTCTGTCTAGCATCGCTGGCTACGCAACGCCGGATTTTATCTGTGGGTTTTTCGACCTGTGTTGAGCGGAGATTTTTATGCCTATTGTCCGAATTGAAGCGAAGCTGGTCTATTTTGCCCATATCCCCAAATGTGCGGGCAGTTCGGTCGAAGACTACCTGCAGAACCGCTTTGGTCCGCTGGCCCTGCTGGACCGGAGATACTTGTCTGTGGATGCTGATCTACGCTGGTCCAACACGTCACCGCAGCATCTGGACTGGGCCGCATTGATGCGCCTTTTCCCCAAAGGTTTTTTCAGTGACATTTTTACTGTCGTGCGCCACCCGATGGATCGGGCTGTCAGCGCCTACCGGTTTCAATCCGAAGTCGAGGGAACGATTGCCCGCAGCACCAGTTTCACGGAATGGCTGCAGACGGAAGCCGGTCTCTGGTCGTCGGATCCGCACAGACACGACAATCACAGTCGACCGCAAGTCGATTTCCTTCCGCCGGAGGGCGGACCGGACTGCACTGTCTTTCATCTTGAGCACGGACTTGATGCGCTTATCCCCTATTTTGACAGATTGTCCGGGACTCAAGCCAAGCCGCGCGCTATGGGGCACGCCCTGCGCTCCGGTACGCCAAAAAACGGGGCGTTTACCCCGACCGAAGCCGAACGCGCGCTTGTTGCCGAAATTTACGCCGCTGATTTCGAACGATTTGGGTACGAGCCGGGCAATCCGACACCTCTGCCCCCCCCACCAGAGCTATCCGCTGATTTTCTTGCTGAAAACGCAGCGGCGCATGCAAGGGCCAATCAAACTCTAAATAGGCTTGCTGATCGAGTGCGCCGTCGCATCCGAAAGTGGTAAAGCTGATCCCGCAAACACAGGTTAACAGGTTTCAGAATTCCGACCTCAATCAATTTTGTGAAGCTCCGTCGCCGAAAGATTTGGCCTAATTTCCTCGTCTGGTCAGACTGTTACAGGTTGATCTGGCAGCGCCCGGTTTAACTGCAAAGTGCAGCATATATCTCTTCGGCCCGAGCCTGTCGTTCGGGGGCGATCGGCCTGTCGATCTGCGACATGCTCAACCGGAAATCCGGCACTTTGCTGATCTCCAGTCCCAGCCGGGCCGCAATCCGGGCAAACTCACCGGCACTGGGATCGCACAACCGTTCGTAGCTAACCGCGACAATATTTCTTTCGAAACGTTTCGCCTCGATTAGGATGCGGCTGTAGGCACCAATCCATTGCTCGACCCAATAATCCAGCGTTCTCGGGTCCAGATCAATATCCGCCGCCCAAGCAAACGGGCGGTGATCCGCACCGAATTCATGGTGCACAAGCCAACCCATGTAGCTTTTTGTAAACGGGTCGTCCGCGTGCTGGGCACAGAACCGTTCGTGCTGTTTCAACAGTGACAGCGCTTGTTGCTCGGGCCGCCGATATGGGATCAGGATTGCCGCGTTCGGAAACGCACGTACTAGCGCGCCGATACGCAGGATATTATTGTTGTTCTTCGACAAGTAGCGAGTACCGCCGTGGCACTGCAGGATCAGCGCGACATAGGTGCGGAAAAGCTCGATCGTCTCGCTATCCGCCTCCATCGGCTCCAGTCGGTCAGTGCGGATATAGCGTTCACCCTCGAACACGCGCCAGAACACCTCATCCAGCGCCTCGGGACTGTCGAAATCGACCATAATCCCATCACCGTGGGCCCGCACCGACGCCGCGCGGTCGCTTCGAAACCGGCCCGACAGCCGTGCCCAAATATTGGGTGCCAGCACGAACGGCATGTCGCGATAGGTCAGTGAGGCGAAGGAACCGCTTTCGAACAGCGCGCGCATCAGGATTGTGGTGCCCGACCGCGCCAGCCCCGATACAAAGACATGTGCTGCCTGCGAATCCGGGTTCAGACCGCGTCCAGTGATTGACCGCTCAAGATCGAATGCCGCCTGTCCGGCTGCGCCGCTGCCGAGCGCAAGCCGGTGCAGGACCCTTGCGCCGAAACCGTAATCACTCACCGATCAACCGCCTTCTGACAAACAGATAACCAAATGCGACCAGAATAGACAGGCTGGCACCAGCCAAGCTAGCGAACCGCTCGGCCACTGGCCAGGACGTCAGCACGCCGATTCCACCAGCAATCACCACTGGGATCATGATCACCAAAATCATCAGAAAAAGAAGCACCGATGTCGCCATCAGCTTTCCGGAGTAAGCAAGCAGCACCCTTTCTTTCCAATGGTCGGAAATTCTGGGCGAGCGCACCGTATGCACTGTTTTAGCGACAAGGCCAGATAGGTCCTTTACACGCTCCAGAAACGGTAGCCGGCAAAAAAATTCGACGGCGGCGACCGTCGCGACGATCACCAGAAGCCAGTCCACTATTGGTCGTTCTGCATATCTGCTTCGGCGGCGGCTTTGCGCCGTTTCAGCATGCGCTTAATCGGGTAGAACATGATCGCGAACAGCGCCAGAAAAACCGCCCCGATCACAGCAAGGATGGTGCCGATCACGCCGGCGCCCAAGCCGGGCCCGATATAGGCATGCGCCGCACCGGCAAAGAACACGGCGCCGACGAGCGCGGTCAGGAAAAGTTTCAGCTGTCGCATGAGGTACTCCTTGCAATCTCGTACTGTTCCGGGGTGAGGTATTGTGCGTGCTTTGCCCAGTAGACAGAGCCCTCATCACCCACATTCACCAAATCCATCAGCACCCGGCCGTCCGGCGCTACCTCCAGATAGCGGCCTTGTACCGTCAGATCGACCAGCAGCGTGCCGTCGTCGCGGAAATCAAGTTCGCCGCTATGTTTAGTATAACCCGACACATCGGCCCCGTTCCAGATCACACTCCACGTATCGGTCGAGAAATCGTACTGCCGAATCTCGGAAAAGTTCGCCGGGTTCGCCGGATCGTCCAAGTTTGTGTCGCGTCGATTGTCAAAGACAAGAATCTTGTTGTCGCCAATGAATTCCGGATCATGCTGCCCTTGAGTATTACCATGCGAATACCACAGAATCTGCAACGTCTCGGGGTCGATGATCGCGATCATGTTGATCGCCCGCGACGACAACATGATCGCGCCGGCAGGAAAGTCGGGATAGTCGTCGGCCAGCGCCTCAGGTAGAATCTCGACTTTGTTAAGATGCACGTAATCCTCCAGCAGCACTTCATCCTCGGTCATCCCCGCTATCCAGTGATTACTTAGAAAGGGGTCAAACACGCCGATATTGGCGCGCACGATCTGATTCAGCGTGATCGATCGGATGATCGTGCCGTCCTCCACGTCGATCAGGTTGATGATTTCGGAATGATTCCAGCGCCGGTCACCCTGATCCTCGGCGGTCAGTTCCGTTTTGGGCAGACCCAGGATACCGAGCGTGCCGTCGGCGACTGAGATCGAGTGATGGTATAGCCCCGGAAGTTCCCAGATTGTCTCATTGCACAGCGACTTGCGGTAAAGCCCATCGGAGCCCCCAGAAAATAGAATCACGCTGCCGTCATCCAGCATCAGCGGCGCAGCGTTGCCAGTACGACTGACGAACTGGCCCGACAGGCTGGGTGCGGTCAGCGGAAAATGCGCGACCATCTCGCGCGTAGAATCAAGGATCACCAGAATTTCGTCGCGTTGCGCCTTGTTCATCCGTACCATAACGGCCAGCGGGTCCGATTGCAGACCTTCGGCGCGCCAAACAACTGGGCGGTGCTCGTAGGCGGGATTGTCGAAACCTGCAAGTTCCTCGTATTCGGCGTCCGGGAACGCGCGGACGTCGAAATCGGACGAAAAATCTTTCTGCGTAGCCTTGCCGCGCAGTACGTCCGCCATCGCCTCAGGCATCCCCGCAATCCCGTAAACCGCCTCGCCCATCGGCCCCAATTTGTTTTGACCATCCGCGACGTGTCTAACTATGCCACCAAACAGAAGCATACCTATTAATCCAAACACGGCCAGCAATAGCACGACCCACACTTCAATCTTAGAAAAAAGAAATCTTTCCATACCTAACCGCGACTCGGAACTGTGGCGCTTAAGACTGGAACGGGCCACTGAAAATGTAGACGTGACGTCAGGATAGGGCGGCTGCACATGTTGTCAACTGAAGGATGCCGGTCGCCACGGTGGCCAGTGGAAACGTCCGCCACCAGAGCCACAAACTGATTAAGGCAAGTCATGCATTTTGGTTGAACGCGCTCCATAACGTCTGGTTGTTCGGGAAGCGCTAAAAGAACGACGGCGATAATAAAGCGATTGTCATCGCGGCGCATCAGCCCGGAATGCGGATCATGCAACCCGGGACATCCAAACAACAGGCAAGGGCTGCACTGTGTAAGGTACTCGGGTGCATGATCCATCAGAGGATAGTGTTGGAAGATGCATTTTGATCTATGTTTGTGCTTACGTTCAAATCGTTCCGTTCCGCTTTGGTTACACAAAAATCTATCAGGCGCCCCCAGAAGCAGATTTACTGAATTTACTTTTGAACGATTGCCATAGAAATCCAGGATTGTGCCGGAACCCGGTCAGATAGAACCGGCGCGCCATTTTGCGCTTGCCATGTCGGGCAAGGATACGGCCTATGCGCCACATCATTATGCCATAGGCATCAGGGTAACGCGCGTATGCATCGCGGTTGCGTTTGACGATCCGGATCAACCCGATTGCCTTGGCACGTTTCAGTTTCGAGATACCATCCGGCGACGAAAACGCCATGACCACGGGTTCGGGGTATTCTGCGATTTTTGTATGTTGTGCCAACGATGAACTGAAAGCCCAGTCGGCGTTCGAACGGGTTACATCATCAAACCAAAGCGGTTCCGGATAGCAATCGCGCCGAAACAACGCGTTCTGCAGACTGATGCGATTTTCAGTCAGATATTTACGGACCTGATCCTCATGCGGTTTCATGATGCGGTGTGGCGGTGGCCGCATAGATACCAGTCCGACGCCATAAGAACCGTCAGGGCCACTGCCATAAAGCACTTTAGAGTGGATAACTGCGCCCACTTCGGATGGGGCCGCCTCTAATAGATCCAACTGCATTTGCAGCTTACCGGGCAGCCACAGATCATCGCTGTCCTGAAAGGCGATGTAACGCCCATCGGACGCGGCCAGCCCGGTATTGCGCGCGGCAGACGCGCCCCCGTTCTTTTCACGCTTTATGTAGCGGATCCGTGAATCACCGATCCCATCCACGATGGGCTGCAAATCCTCGGTCGAAGCATCGTCAACGACGATCAGTTCGAGATCACGGTAAGACTGGTTGAGAACGCTGCGCATTGAATCTTCAAGACTGGCGCTGCGATTATAAACCGGCAGAATAACCGAAACGGCTGCACTCATAGACTGCCTCACAAAACAATAACTGCGGTGCAGCATAACATGCCGTTGCGGACCGCACCATCGGCAACACCGCTCGCACCGGAAGGGGTGGATATTTGCAAAACAATAGCTCACTTTTCCAAGAAATTTACGTCAAATGGCAACAGTATCGTCATTTCGAAACAGACCGCTAGGCTTGTTCCCCGGAGAGTTATAATCTTCTTTTCAAGATCAGAGATATTACATCATGCCCGACCCCCTTCAGCTGAGCATCGTCATACCGCACCTCAATGCGCCAGATGCCTTGCGCAGGTGTCTGACAGCGTTTGCCGGACAGGCTGATGACGGTATCGCCTTCGAGGTCATCGTTGTCGATAACGGTTCGACGGAACCGCCGGGCGAAATTTGCGCCGCATTTCCCTTTGCCCGCCTTGCCCATGAAACAACGCCCGGACCGGGGCCCGCACGCAGTCGCGGGGCCGCCCTGTCCCAGGCGGATGTGCTGGCTTTCATCGACTGCGACTGTATCGCACAACCGGGCTGGATCACCGGGATCGTCGACTGTTTCAATGCGCATCCCGACACCGATGTAATTGGCGGCGATGTCAGGATTTCGCGCATCGACCCTGATGCGACCACCGCAATCGAAGCGTATGAAAGCGTCTACGGATACCGCATGCAGCTTTATATTATGCGGGATGGTTATGCCGCGACCTGCAATATGGGCGTCCGGCGCGCAGCGTTTCGCAAGGTTGGTGACTTCGCTGGAATCACTATCGCCGAAGATGTGGACTGGGGTCGCCGCGCCACCTCACTGGGGCTGCGAACCCGCTATGTGCCGCAGATTGTTGTCGAAACTCCGGCGCGAAGCTCATTCAGGGATCTCACACGGAAATGGGACCGCCATATCGGTCATGACTTTGCTCAAATTTCAGGCATCGGTGGGCGGCTGCATTGGGGCGTCCGCGCACTGATGCTGGGGGCCTCTCCGTTGGGAGAGGTTCTGCGCATTCTTCGCTCGAACCGTGTCTCGGGCGCGCAGGAGCGTATTTTGGCACTATTTTGCCTCACTCGCATCCGGTTTTACAGATGCCATCGCATGCTTGCGTTGCTGTTTGGCCGCGATGCCCAAACAGCAGCAGCCTGGCGACAGGGTGGATGATCTGTATGCCATCGCGGTAAAACAGCTTGTTACTTAACCCAGATGGGGTACAAGTTTTTACGTCGATTTATTTCAGCCTATCAGTGAAAATACAGCAAAGAGTACCATGACCAGAGAAGCCATTTTTAACGATTTGAATGAGATTTTTGCCGACGTTCTCGATCTCGACGATCTATCCCTGACAGAGACGACCACTGCAGATGATGTCGAGGATTGGGACAGTCTGAGTCACATCCGTCTGGTTGTGTCGATTGAACAGCATTACGGATTCAAATTCTCAACCGCTGAAATCGAAGCGCTGAAATCGGTCGGCGACCTTGTAGACTGTATTCAGGAGAAGACCGGTTAGCGGAGTGGATTATGACTGTGTTCTCTATCGAAGGGCTCAACTGGCTGCGCCCAGCCCCGTCGGATTTTCGCGCACAGTTGCGAGCACTTGATCCCGACACCGAAACCGGAGCGCTGGCCGCGCTGGCCAATCACGCCCTAGATCTCAACAAACTGACCCAACTAAACCGCGTTCTGGACAAGGTGGATGCGGTGCAGGCGAAAAGCGCGTCGCTCTCTTCGGTTCGCCTTGCAGTTCTGGCGGATGCGACCACTGAATATACGGCGCCGGCAATCCGCGCCAGCGCGCTGCGCCATGGGATTTTCGCCACGCTCTATGTACCGGATTACGGTCAGGCTACGCAGGAAGCGCTGAATCCTGAAAGTGGTCTGGCCGGGTTTGAGGCAGACATGGCGTTGCTGGCGCCAGATTATCGCAGCCTGGGGTTGGCCGCAGTTCACATGAATCCCGACGATGCCAAAGCAGCAGTAGACGCAGCGACTGCGCACATACGCAGTCTGGTTGATGGGTTGAAGCGCATCGCGATCCCGACGGTCATTCTGCAAACCCTGCCGATCCCGCCTGATCCTTGGTGCGGGCATTATGACCGGCGCGCGCCCGGTTCGGTCGCGGCTCAGATCGCCGCTTTCAACGCAAATCTGCTGGAGCTGGCCCAAACGCAGTCACTGACAGTGCTGGACGTGGCTACACTAGCCGACACGGTTGGGCGGTCGCGCTGGTTCGACCCTGCCTACTGGCATCGGGCAAAGTTGCCTTTCGCGCTTGACTGCGTCCCTCTTTATGCTGATCACATCGCCCGGATGTTGGGCACGTTGCGCGGCAAGGCACGTAAATGTCTGGTGCTCGACCTCGACAATACATGCTGGGGCGGCGTTATCGGTGATGACGGGCTCGACGGCATCCGCATTGGACAAGGCACTGCAGAGGGTGAGGCCTTTCTTGCAATTCAGCGACATGCGCTGGATCTCAAGGCCCGCGGCGTGGTGCTGGCGGTCTGTTCCAAAAACGAAGAAGACGCGGCACGCCTGCCCTTTCAAAAACACCCCGATATGCTGCTGCGCGAAGACGATATCTCGGTCTTCATTGCAAACTGGACCGACAAGGCCAGCAATATCCGACATATTGCCAAGCTTCTCAATATCGGCACTGATGCGCTGGCTTTTCTCGACGATAATCCGGCCGAACGCGAGCGGGTGCGCCAGATGCTGCCCGAAGTTGCGGTACCTGAATTGCCGGAAGACCCCGCATTTTATCCGGCCGCACTAGCGCAGGCCGGGTATTTCGAGACCACGGGCCTGTCAGCCGATGATGCGCAGCGCGCTGAGCAATACCGCGCCAATGCCGCCCGCAGTGTCGCGATGGAAGCCATTGGCGATTATGGCAACTATCTGAAATCGCTCGACATGGTGTGCGAAGCGCGAGAGTTCGACGATGTCGGGCGCACCCGCATCGCGCAGTTGATCAACAAATCCAACCAGTTCAACCTGACCACGCATCGCTATACCGAGGCTGAAGTTGCCCACATGCAGCAGGACCCGGATTTGTTCACACTACAGATTCGACTAGCCGACAAGTTCGGCGACAACGGCATGATCTCGGTGCTGATCTTCCGCAAAGGGGTCGAGGACTGGACCTGCGACACCTGGCTGATGAGTTGCCGGGTGCTGGGGCGCCGCGTTGAAGAGGCTGCTCTGTTCCTGGTTGCGGATGCAGCGCGTCAGGCAGGGGCAAAGCGCCTGATCGGCGAGTATATACCTTCCGAAAAAAACCGGATGGTCGCTGGTCATTTCGAAAAGCTGGGCTTCGCAAAAACCGCCGAACAGCCGGACGGACGCACGTTCTGGCAGCTTGATCTTGCCAATTACAACGCGCCTTCCGAATTGCCTATGACATTAAACGGCTCGCCCACCGATGCCGCCGCCTGAACAATCGGATTTTTTCATGCCCACGCAGCCTTCTGATCTTTTCTCTGACGCTCTGACCAGAGAATGGCCCGCAACTCGCCGCATTGCCGAAGCGGTTATCGCGATCTGGCCCGAGCATGAGCGTTATATTCGCAAAAGCCTTGCGGGCCGCGATAGCGACATGATGCACACCACTGAAATTCTGGCCGAAGCCGTGCTACTGCTGGTTGGCGATCGGATGGAGACTATCGCGGCACACTACCGCTGGACCTGCGACCGGTTGCGCGAAGAGGAGTTGTTTTTTCACCGCGAGGGCCGGTATCGATTATCGACCTTCGCCGAGGCGGATGCCGAGGTTTATTCCGATGCCGCCTATATGGAAAAATACATGGACGGGCTGCTGTACAGTCAGGTCTTGTGGTTCAACCATGCAGCAAGCTGCCATTTCTTCCTGACCGAGGTGCCGGACCTGTTGCAACCTGGGGGCCATCTGCTGGAAGTAGGGCCTGGGCACGGGCTCATGATGTCCCTGGCTCTGCGCGATTTCGGCCTGTCCGGCGCCACTGCCTGGGATCTGTCGCAGGTCTCTCTGGATCAGACCCGTGCGGCACTGGAAAAACTGGGTCATCACGGGTGCCACTTTGCCGTTCAGAACGTGATGGATGTGCCAGCCGGTACCCCACCCGCCGATCTGGTGGTGTTGTCCGAGGTCCTGGAACATCTTGAGGATCCGAAGTCGGTCATGCGCAAGCTGCACGCTCTGATCCGGCCTGAAACGGGCCGCATTTTCATCAATGTCCCGATCAACAGTCCCTCACCCGATCACCTCTATCTGATGCAGACGCCAGACGATGCACGCGCGCTGCTCAGTGATACAGGGTTTGAGATCCTGAAAGACGGGTTCTTTGCCACCCAGGGCACTGCCCTGGACAGGGCACTGCGCAATAAAATCTCCGTCTCTGCCTGCATGATTGCACGACCGATCTGACCGTATCCTTTCATGCTGTTCAATTCCCTTCCTTTTGTTTTTGTCTTTCTGCCGCTGACGCTTGCGGGCTACTACCTGCTGATCCGCATGGGGTTGAAACAGTGGATATTTCTGTTTCTTGTCATCGCCTCGCTGGTCTTTTACTCCGTCTGGAATCCACCCTATGTCCTGCTGCTGATCCTGTCGGTTCTGGGCAACTACCTGATGGGGTTGCGGATCGAGCGGGCGCGGGAAAACGGACGCGGCGCAGGCTGGCCGCTGTCGGTGGGTGTCGCGGGTAACCTGCTGGTTCTGGGCTGGTTCAAATACGCCAATTTCTTTGTCGACAACGCAAATATGCTGGGGGCCGATCTCCATCTGGAAAAGATCATTCTTCCGCTTGCTATCTCATTCTACACCTTCCAGCAGATCGCCTTTCTGGTGGATGTGGCCCGTGGTGAGGTCCGCACCGGGGGCATCTGGCGCTATGCCACGTTTGTGATCTTCTTTCCGCAGCTCATCGCCGGTCCGATCGTGCATTACAAAGAGATGATGCCGCAGTTTTTCGGGCGTAATCCCGGGCGTTTCGTAACCGCGAACATGACCGTCGGGCTGGTGATCTTCGCGATCGGCCTGTTCAAGAAAACAGTCATCGCCGACAGCGCAGCCCTTTTCGCCACACCTGTCTTCGAAGCGGCGCAGGCTGGCAACACGATCGGCCTGCTGGCCGGATGGAAGGCCGCACTGGCCTATACTGTTCAGCTTTACTTCGACTTTTCAGGCTATTCCGACATGGCCATCGGCCTTGCACGGATGTTCGGAATCAAGCTGCCGGTAAACTTCCATTCACCGCTACGCGCCGCGTCGATCATCGAATACTGGCGGCGCTGGCATATCACCCTACAGCAGTTCATCGTGTCATACATGTACCAGCCGCTGGTGTTGCCCCTTTCACGGCTGGCCGCGCAATGGCGCTTGGGTAAATGGGCGTCCTTCTCAGTAACGGTCGCCGCCCCCACAGTTGTTTTGTTTGTGGTCATCGGCCTCTGGCACGGCGCAGCCTGGACCTATGTCCTCTTCGGTTTGATGCACGGCACATATCTGGCAATCAACGAGTTCTGGCGCGCGCTGCGGCGCAAGACGCGCCGCAAAAGCGGCATCCCCGGCTCTAGCATGGCGTTGTATCACGCGGTGACCCTGATTGCGGTGATCTTCGCAAACGTCATGTTCCGCGCTGACAGTCCCGCCGCAGCGGTGGCCGTCTGGCAGGGCATGATCCGCCTGGACCAGATCGTCGGTGTGGCTACGGTGTTGCCCGCCAAACCCGCCGAACTCATAACCGAACCGGGGTTGTTCCTTCTGGGAGCTGCCGCGCTGATTTTTCTGTGCCCGAACACACAGCAGATCATGGGCCGCTATTCCCCGATCCTGCACTGGAACCGCTGGCGCACCCGCGCACCGGCGCTTCTGCACCTGACATGGCGCCCGACCCTGCCTTGGATGATCTGGACCGGCGTGGTCCTGTTTCTTGGGCTTGCCTTCATTCTGCGCGGGCAGTCAGAATTCATTTATTTCAACTTCTAGGATGCGCCGATGACCAAACCTCTGCGCCTGCGCACCTTCCTCAGCGGTCTCTGGCTGACAGTGCTGGCCTGTATTGTACTAGCCTTCCTGCTGCCCCATGACCCCTATTTCCGCTATCAGGCCATGGGCGGCACGATCTTTGAGCGCGCCCGGTGGATTTATGAGCGTATCCATTTCGACGACACCC
This sequence comes from Ruegeria sp. CDSB013, assembly GCF_059611165.1. NCBI lineage: Bacteria > Pseudomonadati > Pseudomonadota > Alphaproteobacteria > Rhodobacterales > Roseobacteraceae > Ruegeria > Ruegeria sp. CDSB013. The sequence continues at coordinate 20,444 of NZ_JBXWPA010000017.1, forward strand.
CCATCGACATCGCTTTTCTGGGATCATCGCGCACAGCACGCGGCGTAATTTCTCCGGATCTGGAAGAGCACCTTACTGAACAAGGGATCGAAGCCCGCGTTGTCAATTTCTCGCTGCCCGCGTCCGGTTTCGACGTACGTCTGCCAATTATCCGCGAGATACTGTCCAAACATGAACCAAAACTGATCGTGATTTCGGTGGTTGAACAGTTCCCGCGGCACGGGCATCAGGCCTTTGGTGATCTCGCCAGTGCGGGCGAGGTTCTGCAAAGCCCCTGGATCGTCAACCGGAACTTGCCCGAAAATCTGGCACGCCTGCCGATCCGGCAAATTCAGCTGGCAACCGCGAACCTGTTGCCCGAAGCGTTTGGTTATCAGTCCGAATTCAACCCGGCCACCTATGCCGGAACCACAATCGATCCCCGGATTTTCAATCCCGGCAAGACATCCGGTCCCAAAAGCGCAGCCGATATCGAAGCGCTGGAAGACGAATCCGCATTTCGTCGCCGCAAGCTGACGCGCCCGATCCTGCCGGATTCAATGGCTGGAATCGAGTTTGGTATTCCCCGCACCTATCTGCGCCGGATCGCCGAACTGGCCGCGGCTGAGGGCGTGCAGATCGCCTTCCTATATCTGCCCTTCTACGGCGGCTATGCAGAGCCCGTCGAAAAGGCGTGGCTGGAACAATATGGGCCGGTTTTTTCTGCGGATTTCCTGTTGGATGACCCGAATCTCTATAACGATGTAGCCCATGTCTCTGAACCCGGCGCCGTGCTGGTGACGGACTGGCTGACCGAAACGCTTACCCCACTGCTCGACCCCTCATCCGGGTCGTGAAGACAGGAGCCGATCATGACGATATTGCAGAACTCTCTCCGTTTGCACCATGTGGGAATTGTGCAGCCTGACATGGAAAGCGCCGAAAATTACATGTCGCTGTTTGGCCACACAGAAGACTATCGCGGCTATGTTGAGGAGTTCGAATGCTGGTGCCTCTTTTGCACCGCGCCCGAAAACAGTTCCGCCGTGGAACTTGTGGTGCCAACCGGCGGATCGCTCTCCCGGTTCAACCGCGGCGCTGGTGGCCTGCATCATTACGCGTTCGAAACTCCGGATATCCTGGCACTGCAGCAGGAGCTTGCCGCCCGGGATGTAACAATGCTGCAGGACGAGCCGGTCAAGGGCGCTGGGAATTTCCTGTGCAATTTCATCAATCCGATCGCGACACGGGGTGTTTTGGTAGAATATGTTCAGCCGCTGGATATCTAGGTCTGACTTCGAAAGTGCACCAAGACTATCCGGAAGGGCAGTCAGATGCACGAAATGTTGCAATCAAAATACGCCCCGACACAAATACCCAGTCAGAACACGTTTTTGACGACGCATGACGTCAGAAGCTGTAAACAGGCTGCATAACAATAAACGGGCCACCTCGACAAAATAATGATATGCGCGGCGGCCGGAGCGGTAACTGAACTAAAAACTGAGGCACATGTGAAACGGCACCTGCTCTATCGCACCTTTTTGGTTGGCGCTTGTTCGATCTGCTGTTTATGGCCTGCTTCAGCCCAGGAAAACGGGACAGAACTGGTCTTCAGCTTCAATCAAAGCCTTGAAACCGATGACAACCTCGAACTCGATCCAATCAGCGATGGTAGAACAACCTTTGCTGCCACCCGCCTTTCTTTAGGACTCATCCATGAAAGCTCGTTGAATCAACTCGGCCTTAACGCATCTGGAGTAATACGTGCTGTAAACGGGCCTGGAGCGGACTCCGGCTTGGACGACCAGAGTGCTGGCCTGACTTACAACCGTATAGGGACACAAGCAGAGTTCGGATTCAATGCCAGCTATTTTCAATCGAACATCGAATTCCTGCGACCCCTTCAAGATTTTGAAAACTCAGATGGCGAAATTGAGTTGCCGCCGGATCTTGACGATCTGAACGGGACAGGCAACCGGGAACGTTACAGAACCGGGTTGTCGTTTGAAGTTGGGCGAGATGCACCGATTGGAGCCGCATTCGACGCCAGATACCTCGCACTCAGATATACTGACACCACTAATACTGGGTTGAATGACAATGACCGGTTCAATCTGGGAACCGACCTGTTCTTGCGATTTTCGCCACTGGTAGAAGGTACACTGGGGCTGGATTACGGGCTTTTCGAATCCGACAATTCAGAACAGACTAGACGTGAGACCAAGACGGGTTTTTTCAATCTGGGTGTCGAGCTTTCCCCGATCTGGCGCCTCGCGGCCGGATACGGTTACACGACTATCGATACGCGGGAATTCGGGATCACTACACGAACTGACGGACCTACCGGGCGGCTACGACTGGAAAGGGATATGCCCAACGGTTCCATTAGAGCCGAAGTTGAACAGATCGTAACCGATGACGGGGATATCCGTAATTTCTTAATCGGTCGAGATATCGCACTACCCGCCGGTGAGTTGTCATTCACAATCGGCGTGTCGGATTCTGAACTGGACAGTAGCACTCCTATCGGATCCCTGAACTGGAGGCAAAACCTTTCAAGAAGCTCGATCAGCGCACAAATTCGCCGGTCTGTAGATTTTGATCAGGAAAAGGGGAACGTCATCAGAACCGCTGCTTTCTTGGGGTATTCTTACGAAATCAACAGTTTTTCCGGAATTAACCTCAACGCCGGTTACACGATCAGCGACGAGGTGACAGACACGATAGACCGGGCAAACTTTACCGCTTCGTATCAGTACGTTCTGACCGAAGACTGGGCGCTTAACACCGGATATCGCTATCGAATGCGCGAAGATTTGACAGACCCACGCGCGCAATCGCATGCCGTGTTTTTTAACATCGGACGTGATTTCATTCTGCGCCCCTGAAACAACGACCCGTCAATATCCAAATTTCCGTAGTACAGGGCCAAGTTCGCGTTCGATATAGCTGATGTGGTCAGGCTCTAGCTCATCGCGCCATTGCCCCGATTTACCGCTGCGCAGGTGGGACTTCCGGGCAATTTCTCCGGTCTTTTTACCACTCCGGCTTTGCGCTTCGAACAACCGCATCAGATCGGTGGCCAATTCCAGATTGCTACCTTCAAACCCGAAATGACTGAACATGCTGTGGTATATATCAGCCCGGTTCTCACCCATCAGGTTTTCGAAAGACACCTCAAGAATATCCGGATCGCCGGTATCCCAGTTCAGCAATGTATCCCGGTAGAAGAAGATGAAGTGATCTATCTCCATGAAAAGGCCGTCGTAGGTGCTGGCTGCGTTCAGCTTACCCTGGTAAGTGCGCCCGTCTTCGTCCGGTCGATGGACCCAGGCTTCGTGGGTCCATTTGTGGTAGTGATAGCCCGACACGATCATATCGCGCGGATCGCGCATGACATGCACCCCGCGATAAGGGGCCAGACGCGCCATATCCAGCTTGCCATGCATTGACATGATCAGACGCGATTGCGGATCGGGATGTTCGATATGCACCTTCTGATAGGGCAGGTTCAGACCATAACCCAAAAGGCGCAGCACCGCCGTGAAATAGGTCGTCATCACCTTGTGATGGGTGGCCACAAACAGAACTGGAACATCCTTGGGCAGATCTGCCCCCCACACCCGGGTAGCAGACAGACGCCCCAACAAGGACCAGAACTCCGGATTTACCAGAAGCCCTTTGTTCTTTTTTAGGAAATTAGGTACTTCACGCCGCAACTGGCCCATCCGGGACCGGCGAACCGGCGGCCCGAACCCAGCTGCGGTCATGATTTTTCGATCCTGAAGATTATCCTGCAAATCAATCGCCCAAAAAATACGAACCTATCATGGCTCAGTTTAACCTGTCCTGAGAGGGGAAACAGTGATTCCGGACCACCTGCACAATTATTGAAACATTGTCCAAATTTTACCACCATAGTTTCACATCAGGAAACCTGAGGTGGACGCGCGCGATCAAGACAAGGCGGATCGAATTGTCACTGCAGTTTGAGTAGCCTTTGCCCCTTAGTTTTCGTTAAGATCGAACACGGAACTCCCGCCAACACAGTTTTTAATGAGTATCAGGGGAAACAGGTGAGCACTACAACGTCTGCGGAAAACCCGATCCGGATAGGCCGCGACAGGGCATTTAATCCGACCGGGCTGTTCTGGTTCACATTGCTGGTCGTCGGCTCGATCCCGATCTTCTGGATCGGAATCGTATCGCTGGGCGCGGCCTGGACAACCGCCGAATACAGCCATGGCCCTCTGATCCCGGTCATCTCGCTATATCTGTTCCTACGCGAGATGCGCAATTACCCGCCCCCGCCAGGTGAAGTCCGGGACCGATGGCCCGGTATCCTGATCATTGCATTCGGGTTGGTAGTGGCGATCCTGGGCAATCTCGCCAAGGTGCCCGACATCGTCACCTATGCCATGATCATCTGGACTGGCGGTGTGGTACTGACTGTGTTTGGCTGGAATATCGGGCGGCGGCATCAGCTGCCGGTGCTGCATCTGGTCTTCATGCTGCCGCTGCCGAACTTCATCTACTGGAAGCTGACTATCTTCCTGCAGGGCATCTCTTCGGTGATAGGGGTCTGGTTCGTTCAGCAGGCAGGCGTTTCAGTTTATCTGGACGGCAATATCATCGATCTGGGCGTCTATAAGCTGCAGGTGGCCGAGGCCTGCTCCGGCCTGCGCTACCTGTTCCCGATCCTCAGCTTCTCCTATCTCTTCGCCCTGCTCTATCGCGGGCCGATCTGGCACAAGGTGGTGCTGCTGGTCTCGGCTGCGCCACTGACGGTGCTGATGAACTCGATCCGCATCGGCGTGATCGGCGTTCTGGTCAATCACCATGGCATCGAAATGGCCGAAGGATTTCTGCATTTCTTTGAAGGCTGGGTCATCTTTCTGACCTGTATTGCCATCCTGTTTGCCATGGCCGTCACGCTGCAGCGCTTGACGCCAAACCCCAAACCGCTGGCCGAGGCGGTCGATCTGGACACCAGCGGCCTGCTGACAGTGGCCGAACGTATCCTCACCATCCGGCCTTCTCGCGCGCTGGCTGCTGGCGCCTTGCTGACGTTGGCGGTGTCGGTGGCCTGGGTGCTGCAACCCAGCTCGGATAAAGAACCGATCGACCGAAACCCGTTTACGCTTTACCCGCGCCAGCTTGGTGAATGGTCAGGATCGGCAGCCCTGCTCGACCCGAATATCGAACGGGTATTGGGCGCAACCGACTATCTCAACACCACCTACGGCGCACCCGGGCAGAACGGTTATGTCAATTTGTTCGTCGCCTTTTACGATAAACAGACCGAAGGCGATGGCATCCATTCGCCCGAGGTCTGCCTGCCGGTGGGTGGCTGGGAGATATTCAGTCTTGAGCCCTATCGGGTCGACCCAGGCGTGCCCGCCTACGGTGCCTTCGAGGTGAACCGCGCCATCATCCAGAAAGGATTACAAAAGCAACTGGTCTATTACTGGTTCGAACAGCGCGGCAAGCGCCAGACCAACGACTTCGTCGCCAAAATCGGGGTTGTGGTTGACGGTCTGACCATGGGCCGCACCGACGGCGCGTTGGTACGCTATGTCACCCCGATCCGCGAAGACGAAACCGAGGCGGACGCAGATGCCAGGTTGTTGGGTTTTGTCAGCCAAAGTCTGCCGAAACTGCCGGATTTTGTGCCGATGTAGTTTCCCCGGCGCCCATCTGTCCGGACAATAAAAACCGCTCTTCTCAGAGCGGTTTTTTCCCAACAACCCGTTGATATGCGCAGATCAGCGCATCTACCTGATGATCCCAACCCAGTTCCGTCTCAACCCGGGCGCGACCGAAGCGGCCCATCTCGGCCGACTGTTCCGGATCGCCCAGCAGTTCCAGAATCTTCTCGGCCATGTCTGCCGTGTCATTGGGAGCCGCATAAAGCGAAGATCGGCCTGCGGAATAGCGCCCCTCGGTCACATCGAACTGTACGATGGGTTTTGAAAACGCCATATATTCCAGGATTTTATTCATTGTGGATTTATCGTTCATCGGATTCACCCGGTCCGGGTTCACGCAAACATCCGCTGTCGACAGCACTTCGAACAGGTCTTTGTCTGGCGCACGCCCGGTAAAGGTGACGTGCTCGCTTAGACCCAGTTCCCCGGCCTGCGTCTTCAGCCCGTCCAGCGCCGGGCCGCCGCCGACCAATACAAACTGAACATCATGACCACGGTCCTGCACGATGATCCGCGCGGCCTCAAGCAGCAGGTCGATACCCTCCTGATCGCCCATAACTCCCACATAACCTACCATATGCGCCCGCCCGTTACGCCATTTCGGGTCAGGGTTCATCACAACCAACCGGTTGAGATCCGGGCCTGATCGCACAACGAACACATCCTCCGAGGCAATTCCGCCGCGCTCCTGCGCGATCGCCCGGTAGCTTTCATTGGTTGAAATCACGACATCGGCGCTGCGGAACGTCCAGCGCTCGAACAACACCATAAGCTTCCAAAAAAAACCCCGCTTGCCGAATTTGGCCTCGTAGAGTTCGGGGTTGATATCGTGGTGATCGAAGATGAACCGCTTGCCGAATAGTTTGAAGGGTAACGCCACCAGAAAGATCAGATCAGGCGGGTTACAGGCCTGTAAGGTGTCAAACCCGTGCCGGCGAGCGACCCTCAGCGCCAGCCGCATCTCATGAAACAGCGCCGCCCCGTATTCCAGCAGATATCCAAGCGCCCCGCTGGCGTCGATAGGCAGAGCGTGGCGATAGATATGCACCCCGTCGATCTCTTCATACGGGGCTTCGTACCCCTTGCCCGTGGGGCAAATCACCGCCACCTCGGCCCCGGCCGTGCGCAGCGTCCGGCATTCGTGCCAGACCCGCCGGTCGAAGGGTAACGGCAGGTTCTCGACTATGATCAGCACCCGACGGCCAGCAAGTGGCTTTGCCTGCCGTACCGCATCCATACGGGGCGTTTCGACCAAATCAACATCCTTCATGGCAATTGACCTGTATGACGAACCTCGGGACTACCTGAGAAGGTGAGGTCGTCGATCGTCGCGTTCGACGCTATAACCCGGTCATAATGCGCAGCCTCAGCATGGGTGCGATCGACAAGGAGGCGCTCAAGCACAGGCAAATGACTGTAGGCATAGCCCAGATTGGCACCGACCAGCTTGCCGGCATCAACACCCGGGTCGAAGATCTCCAACTCGTACCCGGCGGCCAGCAGCTTACGCGCCAGATCGACATTCGGGCTTTCACGCAAATCGTCGGTGCCCGCCTTGAAAGCCAGCCCGACCAGCAAAATGCGTGCAGGTTTTTCCAGCCCCTCAACCGCATATTCGAACAGGCGGTGCTTATGCGCCTCATTCGATCCCAACAGGCTGTTGATCAGCGGTAGGTTGGCACCGGTATCAGCGGCGATATATTGCAGCGCCCGCACATCCTTGGGCAAACACGAACCGCCAAAGGCCCCGCCGGGCCGCATGTAATAGGGCGAGATGTTTAGCTTGGTATCCGAGACAAATATCTGATGCACCTGCTGCGCGGAAACTCCCTGTGCCAGACAAATCCGACCAACCTCATTTGCAAAGGCCACTTTGACCGCATGCCAGCTGTTATCGACAAATTTGGTGATCTCAGATTCACGATATCCCACGACGAAGGTCGGCGCATCGATATTGACGCTCAGAGCCTCCATCACCGGGTTAGGAGCACCATCCTGCGTGCCTATCACCACTTTAGGCGGGTTAAAATAATCCTCGACTGCACTGCCCTCGCGCAGGAATTCAGGATTATAGACCACCTGAACCCGATCCCTCATCTCCTCTCCCAAGATCGCCTGGAAAATCGGCAATACCAGCTCTTCGACCGTACCGGGCCGGAAAGTCGACCGGTAAGCTACCACTAGCGGTCGGTCCCGGTCCCCGGTCAGCGCGGTCGCAATTTGCCGCGTCACATCGGCGATGAACCCCATATTATGCGAGCCATCGGCAGCTGAGGGAGTTCCAACACAGACAATGGCCAGATCGCACTCGTCCAGATGGGCTCCGACATTCACATCCGCCGAAATCCGGCCTTTCGCGATGCCATCCGCCAACATATCCTGCACGCGAGGTTCCACGATCGGGGCCTGCCCTACCATGATCTGCCGCACCTTCTTCTGGCTCACATCTATACCGATGACCTCGTGACCTTCGCTAGCAATGCAGCAAGCGGCGGTGAAACCGACATATCCCAGGCCAAATATTGCAACCTTCATAAATCTCTACCCAATCATGGAAACTCAAATACAGCATAAAGCGGTGCTGACAGACCGCCCGCCTACAGTAAATCATCCCCGGTTGTAGATATCTTCGTATCGTACGATGTCATCCTCACCCAGATAAGATCCGGTCTGCACCTCAATAAGATACATCGACACCTTACCGGGATTTTCCATACGGTGCACCGCGCCCAACGGGATATAGACAGACTGGTTTTCCGTCAGCAGCTTCACCTCTTCCCCCACGGTGACCCGTGCCGTGCCAGCTACAACGACCCAGTGCTCTGCCCGATGGACATGGCTTTGCAGGCTCAGGATACCATCCGGCTTGACCATGATCCGCTTGACTTGGAAACGGTCCCCCAGACACAAGGTCTCATACCAGCCCCAAGGGCGATGAAAGCGGGGATAATCCTCGGCCTGAAGCACCTTTTTTGCCTTCAGAATGCCAACCGCCTTTTTAACATCTTGAACATGGTCCATGTTGGTTACAAGCACTGCATCGCGCATGGCGACGGCGGCAATGTTCTTCAATCCCAGACCAACCAGTTGGATATTATCGTCTTCGCTGCGTAGAAGCGAGTTCTCGCAATCGATTGCCGTTGTTGTCCCCATCTGGGCAACCCCGTTTTCATCCAACGGCAATATCGCATGCAGGGCATCCCAACTGCCCAGATCGGACCAGTCGGACTCCAGCGGAACGGCGACGATATTCTTCGCCTTTTCCATGATCGCATAATCAATCGAAATCGCATCAATCGCTTCGTAGGGCTCCGCCGCGAGCCGGAAGAAACCGAGATCTTTTTCTCCCTCCATCAATGCCGCCCGACACTGCGCCACCATCTGTGGGGCATGTTCTTCAAACGCGGTAATGATGTCACACGCCCTAAACATGAACATTCCCGCGTTCCAGAGCACATTGCCACCCTTCAACAGTTCGGCAGCGCGCTGTTTGTCCGGCTTTTCAATGAACCCTGAAAGTGGCGCAGGCCGCCCAGACCTGACCTCTGCCTCCTGTAGCAGATATCCGTATCCTGTTTCAGGGCGATCCGGTACAACTCCGAATGTAACCAGCATACCTTCCTGCGCGGCTTTCGCTCCGACTGCCACAGCTTCAAGGAACGTCTGAATGTCGTTCACAAGATGATCCGAAGGGGCAATCAGCATTATTTCTTCAGGCGTTTCCTCAAGGCTCAACGCCGCTGTCAGAATTGCAGGTGCCGTATTGCGCAAAGCCGGTTCCAGAATGACCCGGCCATCCGAAAGCCCCAGAGCAGTGGCCTGATCTTCCACCAGAAAGCGGAAATCCTCATTGGTCAAAAAAAGCGGCGCGTCGAATTCCGGCCCGGAAAGCCGGGACAGCACGGCCTGGAACAGACTCTGCTGACCGTCAAATGAGACAAATTGCTTGGGATATGCACGCCGTGAACTGGGCCACAACCGGGTCCCCGAACCGCCACAAAGAATAACCGGATGGACCATTTAACACACTCCAAATCTACCAAAATGAACTCTTATTGAAGCAACCTCGGATTATCAGAAATTTTCCCGTGGATCGGAATAAAACCGCATGCTTTTGACAACGACTTAACCATATCCGTACCCGTACCCGTAAGTACCATCAGTGTAGTGACATTTGTTCAGAACTACGCCCATCACATTGGTAAGTTCCGCCAGTTGGCGCTCGGCCACATCAATCTGATCGACCGTCGTCCGCTCAGCTTCTGCCATCAGCAAGGCGCAGTCGGCATTTTTGAGAAACCCAAAATTGTCATCCGCCGTCAGCAGTGGCGGCATATCGAACAAAACAAGATCGGGTTTGAATTCTGCTTCGATCCTATTAAGGGTTTCGCTGGCCTTTTGGCTTTGCAGAATTTCAGCCGCTTCTCTGACTGGACCACGACTCAATCCTAGCGCCACGTTTTCCCCTATCCTATACCCATGATCGGAAAGCAGCGCCTTGCCCTGCAGGATATCACCCATCGTGCATTGACAGTTTTGTCCCAACATAAAAGACAAACCAGCACGCCGCAGATCAAGATCCAGGACGATTGTGCGCAAGTCAGACTGCCTTCCAAAACTAAAGGCCAGATTCGTGAAAGTTGTACTTTTGCCACAGGAACTGTGCGGAGAGACCAGCGCCACTCGCTTCCAGCCGTTAACTCGGGTTTGCTGCAAAATCCGCGTGCGGAGCATATCAAACGGGCCCGCATCCGCACCACCGCCATAGCTGACAAGCCTATTGCGGCTGATGGTATCGGCAGAAATATCGACTTCGGTCAGACCGGACCAAAGATCGTCAACCTTGTTTGCAGATGCATTATCCCGGGCTGATTTTTGCGGCACGGCATCAGCCGCCGCAGAAGCCCTTTTGTTTCGCTGCGATCGTGCTTTCTCAATAGCAGCCTGCAGTTTTTCCATTCAGCACTACCCTTTCCGGACAAAGACCGCCCGTTTCACTTCACCACCGCACACCAACTTTATCCATGATCCGCTCAGCCAATAGATCAAGTGGCTGATAGAAGACATGCACCGCATAAACAGCTGCGGGTACGCCGACCACAATGACAAGCACACGCAGCAATCGCAGAACCCTGTAACGCGTCAATTCTCCGGAGGTCGGAATATATGGAATTGTTGCAAATGGCGTGATGCCCAACTTTGCGACCAGATCTTCCGGCCGACGTAGAGTCCGATTCAGCAATTCCAGCAGAACAACCAGGCCAATACCGGACAGAATACCGAAGAAAATGCCGCCGCCGGCAATTATCATCCGGTTAGGTTTGGTAGGGCGGCTTGGCGCAACCGGCGGTTCGATTACGGATATACGTTGCCCCTGCGCCGTCACCTCGATGCGCTCACCCGTGCTGGCACGGGCCAGTCTCTCAACCGCTGCGTTGTACTGTCCCTGAATATGTTGGTAGTCCAGTTCGAGATCGTCCAGCCGGATTTGGTTTTCCGGAGTCTGGTTGATTGTCTCGCCCAGTTCTTCCAATTGTTTATTCAATCCAACTTTCTGCTCTTCCGAGACCGTAATTCGGGAATCTAAATCTGCCAGTTGCACATCAAGCAAAGGATTGCCGGATTGCGGTTCGTTCTCAACGAGATCCGGTGTCGTGCTGACGCGCTCCTCTAGCTGGCTTATACGCGCCTTCAGCAACTTAACGCGCGGATTGGTAGCCGAGTATACAGCCAGGGCCCGATTAAGCTCCCTGCGCAAATCCACCAATTCACGCTGTTCCGGGCTTTGATCGGATGTCTGGTTTCCGGAAACCTGGCCAGTTGTCTCATAGATTTCGATTAGCCGGCTGCGCTGCGAGTTCAGCAGGACCAGATCCCGATCCAGTTGTGCAAGGCGTTCCTGTAACGTCGCTTGCTGCCTCAGCCGAAAATCAAGAGTGTCAGGCAATACATTTGCATTTTCGGTTTTGAAGGCCAGGATTTGTGCGCTGCGTTCGGCCAGTGCCTCGCTCAGCCTGTCCACTTCCTTCCGAAAAAACTCGAGCGTTTGGGTTGCACGGCCTGTTCGGGACTGTACGTCTTCCTTTTGAATCAGTGTCAGATATTCGTTAAGAACACCTGCGGCGCTTGTACCCGTCGGTCCTTCGAAACTGACCTCCATCAGTGCAACCTGGTTACGGCCCGTACTTATTTTGATCAGGGTGCGCGCCCGCATTGCCGCGACAATTCTATCGGCAGTCATAACCGACGGGTTTTCGAACACATTCTGCCGGTTGGAGATTTCCAGCAAGTTGGCCCGGGTCAACAGCCTCTGTTCTATGATTTGCAGCTGCTCCGGTGCCGGTGTTCGCACCGTCGACGCAGCCAACTCATCCGGAATACGTGGCGATTCCACAATCAGCTTCATGCTGGACACGTAAGCCGGCGGCAGAGTCATCGCGATGATGACCGAGGCCGCGCTAATCACCGAGGCCACTATCAGGAAATAGGGCAAACGCCGCACAAAAATCGACCAGTAGTAACGAAAATCCACGTTCAGTTTTCCCGTTTTCCGTTCATCTGCGTCCGAATACTACTCATCCTGCTTTTTCCTCCGGCGGCACTTTTTGATGAGCTCCAAGCTTCAGCACCTGACCCGCCTCCTCCGGTTCAGATACAGAAATAGCACCAAAACAGACCTCGTCCTCCAGCACGCTCCTCACAGTCTGCGAAGTGACCAAATGAAGCTCCTCGCTCCATGCATAAAGCATCGCAAACTCGCAGATCTGGTTCACCAACCTTGGCACACCTTCGGTCGCCGCATGAATAAGGTCACAGGCCTCGGCCGAAAATTCCTCTCCTGTACCGCCTGCAACTTTCAAACGATGTTCGATGTAGCCAGCAACCGTTGCCGCATCCATGCGAGGGAGATGAAAACTGGCCGCAACCCGCTGCGCCATCTGGCGCATTTTTGGCTGCAGCACAACGTCCCGCAACTCGGGCTGACCAACCAGAATTAATTGAATCAATTCGTCCTTGTTAGAGTTGATATTGGTCAGCATTCGTATTTCTTCCAGCCCCTCTCGCGACAGGTTCTGCGCTTCATCGAAGATCAGGACAACCCGTCGCCCCTCGGCATATTCGGAAATCAGAAAATTCGCCAATGTTTGGAACAATTGTACGTAGGGCGCCCTTGGAGTGGCTGGCACGTCCAGCGCGTTGAGCGCCCATTGTAACAACTCTCCACGGCCACCCTGAGCGTTTGAGACCAATCCGATCGTGATATCGTCATCGATCTGGCTGATCAGCTTTTGTAGCAACGTCGTCTTACCCGATCCGATTTCACCCGTGATCAATGTAATCGGAGCTTTAGAAATGATGCCAAATTCAAGGATCGAATAAGCGCGCTTGTGTTGTGTGGACCAATACAAAAAACCCGGGTCCGGCAACAATGTAAAAGGCCGCTCCCTGAGACCAAAATGTTCGATATAGAGATCACCCGTCGTCATGGTGACCCAGAAACTTTTAAAACCATCTACAACAAACCTTTGCGATATGATCGGGGTAAGCCTGACCAGAACCGCGTACACTCCACACTGACATGGCCCGGCAGGGCTATTAATACAACCGTCTACCTCTTTTTATCACGCTCAGACCCCTGTTAACTTATGTGTGGCATCAATTTCAGGCAATTTTAAGGAGATGCACCAAACCACACAGAAACAATTTACAGCAAGGCACACCTTCGTTCACTGTACGACAACAAACCAATGAGCATACCAAAACTACTTCATTTCAAACTCTGGATTTATACTTCGGAGTTTAACTCTCCATAGGTGTTCTGGGTATATCTCTTACGCAGCGAGCATAGCAATATTACTGGCAATGCAACCAAAAGGATGCTGGCCAGCCCGGTCAGACAATATACACCTATTACCGCGAATGCCCCATAGCCCGAGAGGAGTGCTATGGCAGCACCGATAAAACCTGTCACTACTGCCAACACCAGAATTCCCATCGGAACACTCCAAGCTACAAAGATAGCGCGCCACCCTCATAAGTAGAGTAAATGTGCCGAAAATCCACTTTTGGCGCAACAGTTTTCCGGTACACCGCGCTCCCGTTAGGAGTAACTATTGCATCAAAAAGAGGCCACTCTATGGCAGCCCCTTGATAATTCAAAAAAGATTCCTGAAATCAGGCGGTCGATCTGCGTCGACGCAATAGGCCGAAACCAGCCAATGCACCCAGCAGCATGAATCCGGCAGCCGGCAGTGGCACCGGTGCCACTGCAACCAGGTTCTGGTAACGATATGGCTGCGCAGTGCTTTCCAGAAAGCTCAGACGCCACTTCTTGTCACCAGCATAGCTCTGTGCCGCGGCAAGGTAAGCGTTAGCCTGGGTGATCACGCCATTGACCCCCCCATATTTGCCTACGGCATTAAAGCCGTCTCCGACTGCACCAGTGACGGTCCAGTCATCGTCGTAGACGGCATTCCACAAAGCCACCTGGAAAGCAGCCGATGTTGTCCTGTTGTCAACGGCAACGGACTGGCTGTAATTCGCATCAAAAATCGCCTGGATGCGTTGAAGCCCACCATTGGAAATTAGGTCAACGCTGTTCGAGAATGGCGTCTTCGTGATTTTGTAATCATATCCCGTTCCAGTCCCGATCCAAGCTGCTAAATCTAGGCAGAACGCAACGAAATCGCCAAGAACATTGTTTGGTGCCGGAGTTGTTTCGGTCATATCATAAGCACCGGCGTTAACGCGGGTATCATGATAGCCAATGCTTGGAGCGGTCACCTTGACCTTTTTATAACCTCCAGCGGCAGGTCCAGTGAGATTTAATGTTGCTGCCGTTGCCGGAACAGCAACTGCGATTGTGACAGCTGTCGCCGCGACGGCAACTTTCTGCAGAAAGACTTTCATAACCCCTCACACGACTTACTCGTTAAACGAGATTGAACGGTAGCCAAAACACGCTTCGCATCTCGCATCACTTGACCATATTAATTATGTCAGAAAGTGGCAATGAACTTGTTCATACTGCCGCATTCCGGCACAATACGCTGCACAAAATCACACCATAAACATCATTGTTTCCATTTTAGGGATATCTGGCTGACTGCATGCCTGATCATTCGACGGTTTTCCAAGAACCGGCATGGCCGGTTCCGTGAGAGCGAATTGTTGCGGCATCTGTTCGAGACAACTGTCGCCCACTGCATCGCTGAAGATTTGGTCAGCGGCGGGCATCGATCCGGCAGATGCGCCCCGCGCCGTGCGTGAGTATCTAGACACACTGGATGAAGCTGCGTTTGGCGCCGCCAGCGAGAGAAAAAATCATCAGGAACAGAGCCTAACGAAGCATGCACACCCATATGCCATCGTCGTCGAAAACCTACAGATGCATGTCCAAAGTCAATCGTTTTTCAGTGTACGGCACCTCAGTGCATTGGTCTTCCAACCTTTCTCACAAGTGTTCGGCATGATGACTGGAATGTTGATCAATCCCGAACAATGGGCCCAAAACGGAAACATCTGTGATTGCCCATGCATGGAATGGAGCACTGCCTAAACTTTACTCAACGTGAAAATCATTGAAATATAACCACTTAAAAACTTCCTGACCTCTGTCATTCAATTTTTATGCAAAAACAAAATTAAAGCTGTTAAACTTTTGGTGGGGGAAATTACAAAGAACCATCGCCCATTTGTGTTATGCGCCAGTTTTAGGCGCGAATTTAATAGTGACAACGAGGTCTGAGCAGACTGTTGTAAGTGTTTGGGGTTATTTTGTTTATGACATCTCATGTAAAAGAATTCGCTGCGGCCGAAACGGCGTCCGCCGAGCGGCTTCGTCATCACAGCATCGCGACACAGCCTTCAAGATTCTATCGGGATCGCATCAAGCGTTTGTTTGACGTTGTTTTGGTTGTCCTGGTGGCACCGTTTGCTGTGCCTTTAGTGACCGTCTTCGCGCTTATTATCGTGATGACCGGGAGGTCGCCGTTTTTTCGCCAGCGTCGGATCGGCAAAGATGGCACAATCTTTGAAATGCTGAAGATCCGCACCATGGAGCCCAATGCGAAAGAGAGGCTGGCGGCCCATCTGGCCGCTGATCCCAAAGCCCGGGCCGAATGGAACAGCACACAGAAACTGAAGAATGACCCTCGCATCACACCGATCGGGAAATTCCTGCGCAGATCGTCTCTCGACGAGTTGCCCCAACTGTGGAACGTCCTGCGCGGAGATATGTCCATCGTCGGCCCCCGCCCCATGATGGAAGATCAGAAGCCCCTGTATCCCGGAAAGGCCTATTACGCCATGCGCCCGGGCATTACCGGGTCGTGGCAGGTTTCTGATCGCAACGAGACAACTTTTGCCGCGCGGGCCCGGTTTGACGAAAACTATTATGACAGTCTGACGCTCAAAACTGACCTGTCGATTCTTGTAAAGACTGTGGGCGTTGTTCTACGCTGTTCGGGTTACTGACACGAACCGACAACACAGGGTTCCTGCATCTGGGGCTGGAAGACCAATAACATGCTGAGAAACAGCTTACTGAGGCTTACCCTGATCATCGGGGTTGGCCTTCTCCCTGCCTGCGACACGGCGGAAGAGCGCGCCGAAAAACACTTTCAAACCGCACTGGAACATCTGGAAAACGGCGATATCGAACGGGCAACCATCGAGTTTCGCAATGTTTTCAAGCTGAACGGTACCCACAAAGAGGCACGTCTGACCTTTGCCCGGATGCAGCGCGAACGCGGTGCTATCCCCGAAGCCTACGGCCAATATCTGCGTTTGGTCGAGCAATACCCCGACAATCTGGAAGGCCGGCAAGCCCTGGCAGAGATGGCGTTGGAGAGTGCCGACTGGGACGAAGTCGAACGTCATGGCCGTGCCGCCGCCGAACTCGATCCGAACGACCTGCAGGTCCGTTCGGTATTGGCAGCGCTAGATTACCGAACCGCAAATCAAACTCAGGACAGCGCCGCACAGGTTGCCGCGTTTGAGACCGCGCAGGCTCTTCTGGTCGAGAACCCCGATCTGGTCAGCGCACATCAGGTCGTCATAGACAAGCTTATCCTGGACCAGGACTGGCTGGCTGCGCGGGACGCGCTCGACGCGGCACTGCGCACCTCTCCCGAGCGTGAAACCCTCTATACGATGCGCCTAGCCGTACTTGACGAGATGGACGATAAGGCCGGTATCGAAGCGCAGCTGCTGGAGATGACCGATCGGTTTCCCGACGATCTCAACGTCGATTCGCTGCTGGTGAACTGGTACTTGTCTAACGAGAATTTCGCAGCGGCCGAGGCCTATCTGCGAGCCCAGGTTGCGCCCGATGCCGACAGTCCCGATGAGCTCATCCGTCTGATCCGGTTCCTCAATGACTTCCGCAGCCCTGAGGCCGCGCTGGCCGAACTGGATGCTGCGCTGGCCACGCCTGGTCCGCACGATACCGCTTATCGTTCGCTTCGAGCCGTGTTCACTTATGAAAACGGTGATGCCGATGCTGCCATTGCCGAATTGCAAGACATCCTTGCAAGCGCCGATCCCTCAGCTGAGACGGACAACATCAAAACCACTCTTGCCCGGATGCTGACAGCAACCGGCAGTGCCGAGCAGGCAAAAGCACTGGTCGAAGAGGTCATCGCCTCGGACGCGCGCCACGTGGGGGCCACCAAGCTCAAGGCTCGCTGGCTAATCGATGAAGACAGCACCGGCGAAGCCATCGCATTGCTGCGTGCAACTTTAGGGGAAAGCCCGCGTGATGCGCAATTGATGACGCTTTTGGCTGCTGCGCATGAGCGCGAGGGAAACCGTGATCTTATGGCCGAAATGCTGTCGCTGGCGGTTGAAGCCTCGGGCGCTGCCCCGGCAGAATCCCTGCAGTATGCCGCGTTCCTGGCCAGCAACGAACAGCGTCTGAACGCGGAATCCGTTCTGATCGACGCACTACGGGCGCGGCCGGACAATATCGAACTGCTGGCGAGCCTTGGAGCATTGTATATCGACTTGCAAGACTGGGGGCGAGCCCAGGGCATCATCAATCGACTTGATGATTTCGGCGCAGACACAGCCGGTATCACAAACAACCTCGCGGCGCGGATGCTGGCGGGACAGGGCAACGAAGAGGCGCTGCTGTCCTTTCTGGAGACCCTGTCGCAGGACCAGACCTTCGGTCAGGCGGCCGAGATTGGCCTGATCCGGTCTTATATCGGCCGAGGTGATATAGACACGGCCCTGACCCGGATTGACAGCGCCTTGCAAGAGGCCCCAGGCGATCCGGCCCTGCGGTTTGTAAGGGGATCGATCCTGGCCATTCAAAATCACCCAAAAGAGGCTGAAATCGCCTATCGGGCGCTTTTGGAGGACCTGCCCGAAACCGAGCAGGTCTGGCTGGCGCTCTACCGTTTGAAAACCCTTCAGGGCGACCTGGACGGAGCCGCTCAAATCCTATCTGAAGGTCTGGACACCCTGCCCGGCAACCTCAATCTGCGATGGGCCCAAGCCGGATCACTGGAACAACGCGGCGACATTGAAGGTGCTATTGGAATTTACGAAGAGCTCTACGCCGAAAACAGCCATCTACCACTTTTTGCCAATAACCTGGCCAGCCTTCTATCGACATACCGAGACGATGCTGAAAGTCTGGAGCGCGCATTTACCATCGCGCGCCGTCTGCGTGGCACAGACATACCTGCTTTTCAGGACACCTATGGCTGGATCGCCTATCGCCGGGGCGATTTCGACGATGCGTTGATCCACATGGAACCGGCGGCACAAGGCTTATCCAACGATCCAATGGTGCAATATCATCTGGGTGCCACATATGCTGCGTTGAACCGAAGTACTGAAGCACTGGAAGCGTTCCAGGCCGCCATTGCACTGGATCCCCCTGCCCCATTGTTGGAAACCGTGACGGCTGCGATCGAAGGTTTGACAGCAGATTCGGAAACAGTTTCGACAACCAGCGCAGATAATTGAATTCCAAGGGGCATTCCGGTCACAACTGCGGGCTATGACTCTACCAGGTCTTACAGACCGCTTGGATACGCGCTAACCTGCTCACTCAACATAAGCATTTATGAGGACCAGCTATGCTCAGGGTTCTGTTCGGATTTTTTGCCATAATGCTCTTTGCGGTCTCAGCGCAGGCGCAAAGCAATTACCGGATCAAATCGGGCGATACGCTCAATATTGAAGTGCTGGAAGACAGCAGCCTCAACCGCAATACGCTGGTCTTGCCCGACGGGTCGATCAGCTTTCCGCTTGCGGGCAGTATTTCGGCCGGCGGACGTACTGTCGATCAGGTTAAAACTGATCTGACCAATGCGCTGGCATCCAATTTTGCCGCTCCTCCGACTGTGTTTGTCTCGGTTGGCGCGATCGCCCTGCCAGCGCCGGCTGTGGCCAGTGCACCAGCAACACAGGAGATTTATGTCACCGGCGAAATTGCCAGCCCCGGAAAGCTGGAGGCTACACCAGGTACAACCATCCTTCATGCTATCGCGCAGGCTGGGGGGCTAACCCGTTTCGCGGCAGACAAGCGCATCCAGCTACGGCGAGGTGATCAGGTTTTTCTATACAATTACCGCACAAATGGCGGTGGCATTCCCGGCAGTACGGTCCTGGCCCCGGGCGACGTTATCGTTGTGCCGCAGCGCAAACTGTTCGAGTAAGGTAACGCCGAAGTAAATCTGCTATCCGGAAAATCCGCGCCGCCATTCCTGGCGGCGTTTCCATATCTCGGACCACACCTGCGCATTGTCTCCACCCGGGCACAGCACTAAGAAAGCCAACCGTCGGGTCAGAGGCCAGAACCCAAACAGAGCCTTCGCCAGTGGTCTTTGCCAACCAGGGATGTGGCGGCTAATCAGTTCGTTCTTGGCCTGCAAGAGACGCACCATCTTATCGCTGCGGACCTTCTCGGAAGCTCCACCATAGTGCACGATCACAGCATCAGGGGTCATACGCGGCGCAGCTCCGAGGGTTTGGGTCGCCCGCAAACATAGGTCGGCCTCTTCACCGTACATGAAAAATGTCAGATCAAACCCGCCCAGCGATTGCCAGTCTTCCCGCCGTATCAATAGAAAACAGCCCGTAACGATATCCACCGGGCGTTCAGCACTGCGATCCCACCCACCATAAGCCTCTGAATTGAAAACCGGGCTACTCGGGAAAATACCGGTCAGCCCGAAGGTGCGGCAAAAGATATTCCACAGGCTCATTCTACGCCAGCAAGAGGTCGGGTTGAGGCTACGATCGCCATACAGCGTGCGCCCTCCCCAGACCCGTGCATCAGGTCGGGCTTCGGCAAAGGCGACCAACTTGTCCATGGCCCCGTCCAACACAACGGTGTCCGGGTTGAGCAGCAGAATGTACTCCCCATTCGCCCGTTCAGCGGCAATATTGTTGGCTTTTGCAAAACCATGATTTTCCCCTTCAGCCAGAAGAGTGATATCGGGAAATTCACGGGCAATTGCTTCGGCAGATCCGTCGGTTGAGGTGTTATCCACCACGATTAGCTCATACGGCACATGAGTTTCAGCCTGAACCGAACGCAGACATTCCAGCGTCATTTCGCGGGTGTTGTAGCTGACAACGATAATGGAAACTTTGGGCGCGGATGCTGACACGAAACTCTTCCACAAATTAAAACTTAAAACGGATCATACACTCTCAGTGTTATGGTCAGCCCGCTGCTTCAACGCAAGCTCTGGGACCGTGATGTTTCGCGCGCGAAACACTTCAGGCCTGTGTCGCCAACCACGTTTTCAGCCGCGCGTGCAGATCATCGGTCATCCCGGTCAGTGTCAGGGACTTACCATTGGCAGAGCGGGTCAGGGTGACCGATCCAATCGTTTCGCCGGAACTAGTTGGCGCATCAGAACCCTTATTTAGAGCCTGTTTTTTACCAACCCCAACCTGCGATAGGCGGCTCAGCAATGCCGTTTCAGCCTCAGCCGTATCCGGTTGTGCCTTATCCAGCTCCCTGGCAATGCGCGCACCCAATGCAGGATTTTCTTTCAGTGCTTTCGAAAGGCTCAGCCCAAGCCGTTCCGGGATCGCTGCCGCAAAACGCAGATGGTTGTCCAATGCGTGATAAATGACAATGAACGAACCGATCTTGGATCGTTTCGCTCGACTGACCGATGCGAACAACCTTCGCAACGCTAAGGCCTCATCCGGATAGACCCCCTGCTCTGCTGCACGGGCCGCGATCCGGGCCCGTTCGTAATAGGACAGCCCGACGCGGATCTCATTTTCTTCGACCATCGCCAGATAGGCGTCTGAGGCGCTCTCGGGCCGTCTGAGCAACGCTTGTACCGTGGCAAAGCGCTCTTCTCCTGTTTCCGCGTGGAGAGCCTTCAGCGCGGTCAGGCGGCGCCAGCCGGAAATCAGGCCGAACCGCCCCTCGGCCAGCTTCACCACTTCGATCGGAGTCTGCTGGCCACGCGCACGCAGGCTTTCGACCAGAGCAGCCATCTCATCCCCGTCCACCAGAATGCGGTCACGTACCAGATGGGTTTCCTCAATTGCGTCCAGAGGCACCTGCTGCACCAATCGGCCCTCCGCACGGGCGGAGCGAATTTCGGTGCTCAGATCATCCACCGCAGCCTGTAAGGCCGTATCTCCAGCGACCTGCGCAATCGGTGGAGCCGATTGAACCGTTGGAAACATGGAATTTGTCTCGGGTGCTGCGCCCGTGGCACCAGCAGGCAGAAAATCGGTACGAGCCGGGGTTAGCCGTTTGCGTTTTGCCATCTCAGGTTTCTCCTTGTCCGGCTGTCATAGACTCTGTTGCGCGCCGTTCGGTTACCACTGCGTGCGGTCTTCCGAGCGACCCAGACGGAAGACAGACATGTTTCGCGTGCGAAACATTACACGGGCAGGGCAGGGGTCTCATGGCACGGGTTCCGGCTGCTGTTCGGCCTGCGAGGCCAGTTCCTCGCGCCGCCAGACGCCCACAACCAGCCGTTTGAAGGCCGCATAGGTTTCGTCAAAGGTCTCGCGCCCCCGTGCATAGGTTTCACGGTTGAAATCCCGGTAGTCGGCCTCATAGATACCGTTCACCTGCTCACCCGCCTGACCGATCAGCGCCGTGAATTCCTGCCGGTGGGGCGACAGAGCGCTACCCAGATACGATTGCATCAGCCCCGCCAGTTCGGCCTGCTGAGTGCCGTCATACCGGGTGATCACCGTACGCACCGCATCCCATTCAAAGGCCATCTCTTCGCGCCCCAATGCACGCGCGGCCATGTTTTCCCCTTCTTCGATTGACTGAAAGGTGGAATGCAGCATGTCGAAGAACCGACCCGTGGAATCAAATTCCAGAAACGAGGCACCCATGGGCACCAGCAGAATATCCGCCGCCGACAAGCCATTGATCGTCAGATACCCAAGCGCGGGCGGGGTATCGATGAAGATCAGGTCATAGTCGTTAAGGATGCCATCCGCCTCAAGCGTCTCGGTCAAGGCGTCCCACAGTTTCCAGCCGCGCGCCTGCATCCGCCAGACAGGGATCTGGAATTCGGCCCAGTACAGGTTCAGCTGCGCTCCGATCAGGTCGATATTGGGCCAGTGGGTTTTCTGGATCAGACCATCGGCACGGGTTTCCAATGCCTCCATCAGCGTGTCGTCGATGGGGTGGGGGGCTTCTCCGCGATCCAGCCGACCCTGGTTTTCCCGCCGCAGATATGCGGCGTAGTGACGGGCCAGCAGGGGGAATACAGTTTGCCATTCGTCGGTGACCTTACCGCCAAAGATCGATGTCATCGAGCCCTGACTATCCAGGTCGATCACAAGCACTTTGTAGCCATCCAGCGCCGCTGACATGGCCAGATGGGCACAAGTCGACGTCTTGCCCACGCCGCCTTTGAAATTGGCGACCGAAACCAACTTGGCGGGGACCCCCTCGGGACGATAGGGGCGGTATTCTTTCGCCTTCGATCCCTCTGAAGCAAAATGGGCTCTCAGCCGCAGCACCTCATCCAGTGTGAACCATTTGGCGCCACCTTCGGTTTCGGACCGGCCCTGCGGCAAATCTGGGTTAGCACGCAGCACCCGGCGGAAGTGAGGAGCTGCAACCGGGATCAGATAGCGAGTGATTTCCCAGGTCGAAAACAGACGAAGCTGCCGCGCCTCGCCATCCTCCAAGCCTCGGCTGGACAGGTCTTCGCGACCAAGCGAGCAAGCGCTGGCGATCGCCGAAAAACTGGCTGTTGTAGAAGGTTCGCCCAGTTCGGAAAGCGCTGTATCGGGATCAATATTGAAATACGGCGGAAGCCTGTCTTTCGATGATGTGGCCATGTTTGTTCTGCTCGATGTGCTGTCTTTTTCTCAGTGTAGCACAAAACACAGCATGCGGAAGAACTTTGAACATCCAGCTTCAATTTTCTAAGAAATACAAGGGGCTACAACCATGCTAACTGGGGCTTCAGATTGTCAGCTCAAAATTTTTTTAGTTAGAATATGGTTATATATTAGTTACAGGCTTCGATGCTGTCACTTAAAGCTTTGAAAACCAACAACTCTGAGAGCTTTTTTCGAGGCTTGGTGAATCTGATCCCACGATAAAGCGACTCTGATCCCACGTTGGACCGACTCTGATCCCACGATCCGATGCTTTACCCGACCTGTGGATAACTCTAGGGTGAGCGTCAATAAAACCACGATAAAAGATTCGGGTAGATCAGGGGCAGAAACATGGGCTGGAGCGCTTCAGTTCTGATTGATTTTTCATGAGCAGCGATGTGATTGCCGGGGCAGGGGGGCTGCTGCCGGAACGGCATCCAACGGCTGATTTTTTTGTGTGCGACATCTTCGATGCGTTGCCCAAGACCGACATGGGATCAATGGAGCACCCGATGTTCTCGCTGTCCACCCGGCCCGATCGGCGCATCCTGAACTACGAGCACAACGGGGTGGAAATCACTGTCACGCCTTCGGTGCGGGGGCTGGCGACGATCCATGACAAGGATATTCTGATCTTTTGCATCAGCCAGCTGATGGCGGCGATAAATGCCGGAAAACAGGTCAGCCGGGTGCTCCATCTGAAGGCGCATGATTTGCTGGTGGCCACCAACCGCGAAACATCGGGGGATGGCTACAAACGGCTGCGCGAGGCGTTCGAGCGTCTGGCCGGCACCCGCATCACCACCAACATGGTGACTGGCGGGGTCGAGACGACCACGGGCTTCGGTCTGATCGAAAGTTGGGAGATCGTGCGCCACACGCGGGCAGGGCGGATGGTCAGTGTTTCGGTGAAACTGTCGGATTGGCTATTCCGGGCGGTGCTGGCGAAATCGGTCCTGACGCTGAGCCGCGATTACTTCCGCCTGCGCAAACCGCTTGAGCGGCGCATCTATGAACTGGCCCGCAAACATTGCGGCCGTCAGCCGGACTGGCGGGTCTCGGTCGAGACGCTGCTCAAAAAATCGGGGTCGGCTTCCCCGCGCCGGGTGTTTCGCAAGATGCTGCGCGACATGATCGCCGCAGACCATCTGCCCGACTACGTGTTAACCGAAGAACCGGGCGATATCATCCGCGTGTCGCGTCGCGCTGTGGTAATCGAGACAGGCGACGGCCTGCCCCTGAAACCCGAAACCCTTGAAGCCGCGCGCGCTTTGGCGCCTGGCTGGGATGTCTACGCGCTGGAGGCCGAATGGCAGGGATTTTGGGCCAGCTCCGGTCGCAAGGCGCTGCGCAGCCCGGACAAGGCGTTTCTAGGCTGGATCAAAAAGCGGGTGGGGTAGACAACAAGTAGGTGGGCTTTACGCAACATTTGTATCCCCACGATTGAGAATCGGGTGCTCCGAAACCCTCTCTCAAATGTGCACAATGGCACATTTTTCCTTAAATTGTTCACAAACCTTTAAAAAGAGCAGTCATAACATCTTAATGAATCCTTAATCTTATAGGTAAGCCTCTCTGAAATGTGGTTTTTTTGTGTCGATTTGCGAAGTATTGTTAGCACGCCAAAGTCGTTTCTGTTAGAATTAGGTGGAAAAAATTACACAGATTAACAAGTTTTTGAGGGGTTCCGATGAATAGAGTTCTCGCAATTGCGTCTCTTGTCATGACAATGGCCGCAGGTGCTCAAGCCGCTACCGTGAACCTCTGGCACGGCGTGGATCTTAACGATATTAACAGCCCGGAAGGCACTGCCACATTCCACGTTGATGGAGTTCAGGGCCACGTTACCGCCGGTAATAATCGTAGTTCTACTCCTAAAATTTCCGTAGCCTGGGACGGTATTGGGGTGAAATCGGGTTATTTTAACAACCCGGATTTGGACGGCAAATATAATGAATGGTTAGAGTTCTCGTTTGAAAAGGCGGTCCGTTTGATCTCGGTCACGTTTGCGTCTGTCGATCACAACGACGATTGGGACGTCTATGTAGATAATTCACAAATCGCAGATGACAGTTCGCAGAATCCTTTCAAATTCTACGGAAAGATTGCTTCGTCCTTCCGGATTCTTGCTGACCACGCTTACTGTTTAGGTTATTGCGGTGACAACTTTGTCATTAAGAAGTTCGAATTCGAGCATGCACCGGCACCTGTGCCGCTGCCCGCAACCGGCCTTCTGCTGATCGGTGGACTGGCAGGACTTGGCTTCATGCGTCGGCGTAAGCAGCAATCAGTCTGAACGCAATAACAGCACAGTTCGAAGCGGTGGCAACCTGCCACCGTTTTTTTTGGTTAAAGTGGGTTTTGCTGCGCTACCAAAGCGTAGAAACAGGGGCTTTCCTGTATGTCATTTCAGGCAGGTGTAATGGTGTGAAAATTTGTAACACAGGCACCTTATCCTGCCATGTTGTCAAAGCTTGAACTTATGTAGCCGCGCAATTCCTGATTTGTCCTTCTATTCCGGTTGATGGCGTATTTTTCGAAGGCCTTATCAGGGGTTCTGTTATCGAGGTATTTGCACCTCGTTTGTGAATCTACCGGGCTTCACCTTGAATTCCGATAATATTGATTATGTTAAAAATTGAGATTATACTTACACTACCGTAAATTGAACCACTACCGACTGGCGTCGGTAGGATCGGCGATATGGTTTTCGAGATATTGCAAGACAATGTCCTCCGTGATTGCGCCGTTTGTGGTAGGAAATAGGCCCTGCCCCAGAACCGGCGCTCCCAATAGTGCCTACGCGGCGCGGGGAATTTCTTTTGGACTTCGTGTGACGAACGGCCCTTCATCTTGCGCACTAGATAGAAGACCGCGATCTTCGGCGGCACCGGCATGAAGATGTGCACGCGGTCGCTCGACAAAACCTCGCGTATGATGTCGATCTCGATCTCGCGAAAGACTTGGCGGATGATGTCACGCACCCGCAGTGTTTGCCGGTGTCATGCTGGAAGTCGGAGGTTTTTCTCCAATGCGTGGAGAAAAAAACGGACCGGAAACATTGTGATTTCCGGCCCGTTTGAGATGCGTCTGCTTTGTGTACCTCTTATACTATGAGGTCCACGTCCTGAGGTGTGTATACTTGGTCAAAGATAGCAACATCCGAGATTGTGCCGTCAAAGGCATATGTCACTGCATCATCGCCGGTGTCACTGGCCCAACCAAGTCCACCGACCTGCAGATACTCAGCATTGTCGGTCCAATCCATGGTCAGGGCTTGGGTTCCGAGTAGCTCATCGTTCAGATACACACCGACTTGACCCTCTTCGAAATAGGCGGTGACTTTGTATTCTTGGTTCGCTTTGATGTTACCAGCCTTGAAGATGGCATCCTTTTCGCCGTCCTGGAAACGGACGTATAGGGTTCCCTTGTGAATCCAGGCCGAGAAATGGTCGCCACCACCTTCGTATTGGGACGCGTCTTTCGACATAAGCCCCTGACGCCCACTGACGCTGTCGGCATTAAAGCTGAAGGAAATGGTGCCTTCGCTGAGTTCGTAAGCCGACGTATGTTCGACATTGACTATATCTTTGGTGAACCCAAAAAATTCGTTGTCACCGTCCATACTGAAGACCGAGTCTGCATAAGCAGGCGGCACATCCACGGTTGGTGATTCCTGATCATTGCCGGTCGAAGGTCCTTCTCCGGCCATGATTGCATCCATCTCGCCAGGGGTTTTCAGTCCTTCGACAAACACAACATCCGAGATAGTTCCATCAAAGGTATGTTTGAACCCAGCCTCACCTGCATCAGAAGCCCAGCCATTGCCGCCGATCTGCAGGTATTCGCTATTCTGCGACCAGTCCATATCTGTAGAGGTTGCCCCGGCAATAGATCCGTTCAGCCAAACGGTTGCCCCGCCTTCGCCAACTGCTACTTGTACGTCATAATCGGTGTTGGCTTTGACACCGTTGATCTGGATTGTTTCACTGCTCTCACCGTCTTGGAAGCGAATGTAGAGGCTTCCTTGTTTGATGTAGCTTGTGAAATGATGGCCATCGCCAACAGCGTCCTTGGAGACCAGTCCTTTCGTCTGTGACACTGTGTCTGCATTGAACGAAAACGCGAGCGTTCCAGACGATACTTCCAAGTCTTTGGAGTGGGCAACTTCCAACACATCTCCAGACTTAGAAACTTCCAAGTCGCCAGTCATCGCAAACACAGCGCCATCAACTGGTTCAATTGCAGCACCGTTGTTGGCATCGCCAGATCCATCCGAAGTTCCGCTGTCCGGCTCCGAAGTTCCGCTGTCCGGATCCGGGGTGGGTTCGGGGGTCGGGTACGGGTTTGCATCGCTACCGGAGCCGCCTGTTCCGGAAAGCAGTTCGTTCAGCCGGTTGATAGCGCCGTGGGTTTCAGCAAGGCTGCCTTCGACCGGGCGCAAATCCTCAAGCGTGATACCTTTGGAGGTATGCGCATTCACGAACAAGTCGGAGTAATGGAAGTCCTCGTTGGGTTCCTTGTGCTGCGTCACGATATTGGTGCCGGAAAGCTGGCCATTTTTGACAGAGTAAATGTTGTACTCTTTGGTCACGTCGCCCGAGGCCGAAATCGTCGTTACTGGTTTGCTATCGTTCAGCGCATTAATCAGCGTATTATAACGGATGACAATATTTTCACCACCTTCGTGGACGGAGATCCCGTTACCCATCGTGGTATAGATGATGTTATCCTCAATCTGCAGGTTGTTGTGCCCGCCCTTGCCGCCGAAGAAAATGCCCTGCATGTCAAAGCGGTTCTGCAGAAGCAACACGTTGCCGGTAATCTCCAGGTTACTCGACGCCCCGCCCTGAAACTGCATGAAGTCCGCATGCGTATCATCTTCTGGGTAGAAATGGGTTGGGCCGGTATTGTTTTTGATCAGGCCTCCATCCACGCTGGAAAATTTAAACCCGTCGGAGCCGAGATAGTTGAGTGTGTTTTCAACAAGCGCAAAATCTTTTGTGCCGTAGTTGCCAATACCAACGGCCACATGGTGGATGTCGTTGTTTTCAATGTTTATGTTATGGCTGCCGTCCCGAACCTCGATTCCAAAACTCACGTCGAAGATCGGAGTTCCGGGCGATGTGATGGGGCCGTTGATTTCCGAATTGAGAACGTCGATATGGTGACTGTCGTTGATGCCAATCACCTGCCCGCCAGAGCTCTTGGAAGCATGAATACCATCGAAGCGCAGGTAGCTGGAGTTTGCGATTTCAATCCCAGAGAAGTTCGCGCCTTGGTTCCCATCGGCAGAGGCGATGGTGACGTAGTCGCTGAAGTTCATACCACTCAGATCGATCGACCCGTAGTTGCCGGATTTTAGCAGAATTGTTTCACCACCCGACGCATTTTTTAGTGCCGAGAGCAATTCCGTTTTATTTGATACGTAAACTTCTGTCATGTTAGTTTCCCGTTTTCCTGATTGAAGCTGCCATCCCCAAGCAAGGTCTCCAGCGCTGAGTGGGCGCGTATAAGAATTTCCTTGCAGCTTTCAGGCCGCCTGTATTCCGTTACATCGGTTCAGTCACACAGAAACACGCCCAAAAACATGTAATGCCGATGGGCGAACCACTCAGTAAGTAGGTAAGATGATCGAGGGCACGGCCTACCTCTCAGGCCGATTCCTGTTCCTCTGATACTGCTCTCACCCCCAATGCTCACTTTTTCGCATAGCAATAGGACAAAACTGCGGCAATTCAGGTTCGATTTAGTGCAAGGATTTAGGCGGCGAGTTGCCCACGGCTACGCTATGGGAAGAGTTTTTCTGCCAATTTTCCGTGTGGCTGGCATCTGTGATCCAATTGAATGTATGATTTCTAAGGGAACTTGGATTTTTTGTGCAGAACAAATTCATTAATTTTAGGCGGGGAATTTATATGCTATGCAAGCTAACAGGAGTTTTCGAAATACCGCTGGTTGAGACATATTTAGATATGAGTTGAAGTTCACATGTTTCGTGACCCGAAGATACCAAACCTGTTCGTGATCGGTGTTCCAAAAGCTGGCACAACTTCGGTGTTGCGTTGGCTGGGTGACCATCCACAGATAGGCAGGAGTTACGAAAATGAGTTGCGGTTCCTCATGGACGCAGACGATCCGCTGTGCCGTAAGGACGGGTACACAACTGAGGGCCTTGCCGGGTATTCGCGCTTCTTCAGGTATGATTTAGATCAGGAACAGATCAAGTATCTTCTCGATGTCTCGCCACAATATTACTATCAAAAAACCGCACAATCTGTAATTGCAGGTATTCCGGACAGTAAGGTTATCTTTATCCTGCGCCGACCATCGGCTCGAATCTATTCACTCTATAACTACGCTATAAACAATAAGGTCGCTCTCGACGCGGATATGCAATTTTCTGATTTCGTTGGTGAAATCAGGCGGGCTGAAAAGTCTGACGTGCTGCGCAACAGGCCAATGCTGCAATATGCAATCGATCATAGCAGGTACGAGAACTATGTACGGCAGTGGCAATCGATCGTTGGCCCAGAGCGTCTCAATGTGTATCTTTTTGAGGATATTGTCACTGATCCGGCCGCCTCGTTGTGCAATATAGTACGCACGCTTGGGCTGGATGCGTCATTCTACGATAATTATAGCTTTCCAGTTCAGAATGAAAGTTTTGCCCTCCGGCATCGCGGCCTTCATAAACTGCTGCACCGATCCCGAAAAAAACTTCCCGGCTGGGTCCGTCGGTCTCTGAAACCAGCCTACCTTTATTTCAATACCCGCAAGCCAGTCCGGAAAATGTCACCAAATGACCGACTGCTTTTGTCTGAACTGGATGCGGAATTCCAAGAATCCGAAATGAACCTCGCGAGAGTTTTGGGTCGCTCCAAACCGCTCTGGCCGCAAACCGGCGAATCCAGTCAGTGATGCTCTGCAGTGGCTGAAAGTGTGAGTAAGAGACGGGTATTGAGCTATTTGGGTGATCTGTTTTCCGAGGATTGCTCATTCAGAGCGAAAGCTTGCGCGATTTGGTTTGATCACCAGCAAAATTTCCCTGGTTTGTAGAAAATAGCCGTTATTGCCAGTCCGAAGTGCTGCGATAAAAGGGAATATCAAAGAGCTCCAGCATGCGGCGTGCTAAATTCCGCGTTTCCTCAGGGAGATCGGTTCTCCATGCATCAATCCGAGAACCGACTATGCGCGAAGTAGAGTAGCTACCCTTTGCATCTTTGGAGGTAGTGGCCAAGATACGAGCCTCCACGTCTTCATTCCATCCTAAATTTAAAGCGCTATATATCTTTTTCATCTCCTCTACAGGGGTAAGCGCTATATTTTCATAGTGTACCAAATGCCAGTCTCGGTGACGTGCCTTCGCATCCAGATACACACGGGTACGGATAGCCCATGCCACGATTGAAGCATCCACGACCGAATTTACGTGGCTCAATGCACTCGAAATCATATCATTATATTTGCTCATGAGGATAGGATTGCCGGCCAGCAGTCCGAGCCGTGTCACTTCACTTGGACCCTGATGCAATTTTCTGACGGATTCCACGTAGGCACCGGGATGACGCATTATCACGAGAACTTCTGGAAACCATGTTTTGTAGACCCACTCCGTTGAAGCAAAGGATGCGACTTCCTTCACAATAATTCTGGGGGATTTCGTTGCCCGGCTGGGGTAATCGGTCAGTGAAAATCCACAGCCGCGCCAAAAGTGACCGCGGAAAGCTCGGGAGAGTGTACGTTCAAAAAAAATATCTTGGCCATTTTCAGGCACGATTTTAGACCAAACCTGTTCGCTGGAATCGGGATCCATACCATTTCGGCGCGGATGACAAGGTTCACGATAATAAAGAACGTTGGGGGCAAACCCCAGCATTTCCCCAATCCATGAAGTTCCTGAACGGCCATTCCCGGTGACAAAAACGGGGCGACCCGCCACGGGTGGGAGGGTTAAATTTCCCAGCGCATAAGGAATATCGGAAATTTTCTGTCTTAGAGTAAACATGACCTTTCCACTCACTATGTATCCAATCGGTTCGATGTGTTGATCAGCCCTGTCTGAACGCAGTTCGATTGCCAGCGATGTACCTGCCCCGCAAATATCGCAAATATGCCAGGGAGTACTTATGCAATCTTTGTTTTTGAATGAGAGAACCTCTTGGAAAGAAGCAGGGTTTCAGATTTCCCGGGAGGCGAAACTGCAAGCGCCATTTATCACGGCCATCACCTGTGGATCGTTCATCAAGCCCTTCGCTGCATCCTGATGCATTTCCGGCGATGGATAGTATAGGTTTTCTGACCAGGGCTTGCTGGCAAGATCTGGTCGGTCATTCGCCGGATTGACTGTGATCCGGTTGTGCGTGAACCGGCTGAATAGCGGTTGAGGACTACCGGCTGACGTGATGACTTCGGTATATGCGGCGACTTCTGGCCTGAGTTGTGCCAGCATCTTCGGCGTAACCATATGAGGAAACTCTCCGAATAATTGCGAGTGAGTTGCATATCGTTCCTGATAGCCGGGCGTGCGTTTTGAAAACCATAGCAGGAAAATGGGCACTTCGATTCGGGCGATGAGATCAAGGCTGGATTTAACCCATGCATCCCGAAGATTCTTCACGATGGAACGGGCACGGGGTTGGGCAACCAGATTGGCTAACTTGCGCCGCACTCGAAATGGTAGCGGTAAGTTGCGGATTGCATCTGGGCCGCGCAGCATTTCGGCAAACGCCGCGCCCGCGCCCATGCACCGCCCTCCGCGGCGAAGCCGGACATATTCCAAGCCATCGCATTCATAGAGCATGTTGCTTTGACTGCGTGCCGACATGACCTGCATGATTACGAAACGTGCACGATTCAGATACGGCAGTAACCTGTCCTGCTTGAGGAAAAACTCGGGTCCGGCCCCGCCATAACCCAAGTTCAGAGCCGGCAGTCCGATCTCTCGCGCCACCAAATCAGGATAAGTCTCTTCGCAGAAACACCCCAATGTCTGCGCGGCACCGATACAGGCAAAATATTCGCCTCCATTAAATACCGCATCCGGAAAAGGACCTCGGAATTGCAACCCTGTTTCCGGCAGTACACCCATATGGTAGTCGACGACCTCGTAGTCTCGGGCTTGATATCCTGATAGGTGAATATTCTGCTGCTCTTGCGTTTTTAAAGGCAATGTCTGATCGGTTCCCCTGAGTGAATCCACTGAATTTTAATAGCGCGATGCTTGAAGCTAGCAGGTGAGATGATGAGGGCGCAACGGCGAAGGTTGCCAGATCACCGCCTGTCGAGAGCGAAGGCCTTGAAAGCCCAGTAGGTTCACTTCTTAGCGATTATGTTGAGCCCAAAACTCTTTCACTATTCAGATCTTCCCCACATGTGCTGCTGTCAGGAAGCCATGGAACTTTACGCTGCAAAAGTTCTGACAATAATTCCCAGTCTTTAAAAAAGAGAGGCTCGATTTCGACACGCTGGGCCGGATCAAGCGGTGGTACAGGCTTGCTGTTCCAACGATTAAGCCGCCGCATGACAGGCAACGTGAAATTTCGGAGTGGCCGAGATAAAAGCTTTTGCCGAAAGCTACTCGGCCAGTTGAGTTGACGGTCCAGCCAGAGGTTGCGTGGCAGGACGCTGACCATACCGCGGCGGCTCATGTCTGGGGTGAAATCGGGATCTACGCCGATATGCCGATAGATATCGTATATGACTGCCTGCGGGTTGGTTGTGAAATCATCATAAAAATGCACTTGTATCTGATCGCGCGGGAACAGATCGAACCAGCGCTTCAGTTGCGGTCCGTACTGGCTGAGTCGCCTATAGTGCCAGTCCCAGCCCCAACCGGCAGCCACGCGCTTGTCTTCAGCGTCCAGCGCAGCTCGCAGCTCAAGCGGTTCAAGCTGCTTCTGACGGTTCATGTTGTAATGCGAATAAAGGCGAGCAACCGGTTCGCGTAAAATGGCGATGATGCGTGTGTCGGGCTGCATGTTGTGCACTCGGACCGGGGCATCGGGGAAATACAGGTAGCGCACCGATCCTTCACCCACGGCCTGGATCGCACCAGCCCCGTCAAACATCGCGGTGTAGTCAGCCAGATCGCTGCGAGACCAATTATAAAGCATCTGCCGCAGAATATGGGGCGGGGCCGGGCCGACCGGATTGTTCTGCTGCCCAGACAGGGCAAAAAAATTAGGCTCTTTTGAAGTTGGGACAAAAACGTCTGGATGTTGAGCCAGATAGGAGACCAGCGAGGTGGTGCCGCTTTTAGCCGCGCCAATCACAAGAAAATTGGGCAACGTCATGTCGGTGCTCCCAGCAGGGAATTGCAGACCGCAATGGCAGCAGCCTCCCAAGAATAGCCTGCCGAAACGGTTTCGAAACCCTTCTGCCCAAGGCTGGACCGAAATTCCGGGTCCTTAGTCAGCCGCAGGATAGCCGAAACAAATTCGGCGTCACTCTCTGCTATTAGGATGTTTTCCTTATGCCGGGCGGCGATCCCCTCGGCACCCTTGGCAGTGCTGACAATCGGGCATCCCGCGGCAAAAGCTTCGAGAATCTTAAGTCGGGTGCCGCTGCCGATCGTTATGGGCATGACTGCAATGCTTTGTTGCGCGAGATAGGGCAGGATGCTGTCAACCGCACCGGTGACCGTAACGGCCGGATCCCTGGCAGCAACCCGTTGCATTGCCGATGTTGGGTCGCGCCCTACAATCGCCAATTGTAAATCGGTTCCAGCTTGCCGTAGAGACGGCAAAATACTCTCCATCAACCTCAGTGCCGCAATTTCATTGGGCTCATAAGAATAGCTGCCAATATAGACCAACAATGGCGGTGCCGCGGTATCGGTGGCATTCCGTGTCTGCCGGACCGCCGCGTAGGCCTCTACATTGATTGCGTTGGGCACGACCACCACCGGGTTCTTCGGTCGGTAGAGTTGCTCTATCAGTTGCGCATCTACATCGCTGCAAGCCCAGACGTAAGTCGCGCTGTTCACAGCCGCAGCCTCGGCCTGCCGCAACTTTGTGTTGAACATGTACTGACGAAGCGCGGCCAGCCCCGGTTTGCGCGTTGCGTTAGTGTCGCCGATATCGGACCACAGCCGCGCTTCGACATTATGTGCATCGAACACGGTGCGAATCCCGGCGGCGCGCAAGGGGTTCACATAGGCGGACAACGATATCTCTTCGACAAGTGCAAGATCATAGTTTTCCGAAGAAAGGGTTCGGAGCCGCCTATTCAGGGCTGCATCGGTATAGCGGAGAACTTTGTGATATGGTCCGGGCATTAGCCAGCGACCGGGGATGCGAAAGGTTGGTGGGGGCGCGTATTGTCCGATCTCAGTAGTGCCGCGAACCGGTTCGGTGTCAGGAAAATTACCGGATGGATCGACTGTGATCACGTCAACTGGCCCCAGCCTTGCAAGTGCGGCCATGTTTTGTGTGTTGCGCAGTGCGGCGCCGCCATCCAAACGACCCGAACCCCACCGGCTGATAACAAGACTGCGCATTACACTACCCGTCTAAATTGTCGCAGGCGGCCAGCCCTTGCCGCATAATACGCGGATGGTCCGAACATGCGATTATGGTATTTTCACATGTGATATTTCCAATGCTTCGGCAAAAAATCCAGACAAGACTTGTCTCTGAGACGCTTTTGCAGAGATGTGATAACCTGAGACACACATGTGTCAGAACCCTATCTTACGCCGCACCGTCTTCACAGCCCTCGCGGCCAGCGCCCGATCTTCGGAATTCAGGCAGCCCGCGCAAAGCACCGTCACATAGACAATGGCCGAGACGATGCACCCGATGCCGAACCGAACCCAAGAGTTGACCTCAACGATTTCCGAAAACGCCCAGCAACCTCCGAGCGCCGCCAGAAACGGAACCAGTCCCGGCAGAAGGGTTTTTTTCAAGAACACCACCTGCGAACCCTTCACAAGCCGTAGTCCCATCGGCCAGATCAGCACCAATTGCACCAGAATGAACCCGCCGGACAACCCATAGGCCGCTCCTATCGCCCCCATGCCGAGCTCGACGATGAAGACATACATGCCAATGAGTGCGGCTATCGATAGCGCCACTGAGGTGATGTTGTAAGCCCTGATCCGACCGATCGCATAGGCGATCTGATAGAACATCGCACTTGCCCAGTTGAACGGGTACAGCAGAAACAGCGTGATCATCACCGGTGCAGCCAGCGCATAGGTGGAGCCCACATAAAGCTCAATCAATTGTGCGGCGTAGATGATGAATGGCGGGGTCAGAAATAGCGCGCCCCAAAGGTAATAGCGTCCACCCCGATAGTAGAATGCCTGCATTGGACCCTCACCTTCGGTGGCGAAGATTGTTGTCAGCTCCGGTGTTGCCGGGCCGCCTGCAGCCTGTATCAGCCTGCGGATTTGCTGATTGGGCAGATTTCCAAGGTGGAATGAAGCGACATCAAGTGCTGTAGAATACCGGTTCAGAAACAATGCAGGCGCTGCCCGTTGGGCAAACTGATTGAAACCCTGTACCGATGTCCAGAGCGAGAACCCCAGAATCCGCCTCACTGTTGCCAAGGACACATGAGACCGGCGAAACCGCGCGGCCGGAAGAATGCGCCATGTATAACCTATGCGAACGCTGATATTGGCAAGCGTGGCAGCGCTGGCGGCCACCGTGACCCACAGTGCCTGGGTGCTGACACCCAAAAGCAAGATGAAAAGCAGTGCGACCCTGAGCCCCTCGGTACCGAGGTTGACAAGGTTCAGCACCACAAAACGCATCTTCACATAAAGTCCGGCGCACAAAGGTGTGGTGAAGATGCCCAAAGCCAATGCCAGGATCAGCAGCGCGAACATAATCCGCGCCTCCCAGACATATTCGGGGGCGACGTTGATCACCTGATCAATCCGCCAGACCACAACCATTCCGGCCGCGCAAAGCGCCAGCGCGACAGTGCCAAGAACCGGCAGCATCGAAGAGACAATGCGCGTTACTTCGTCATCATCTCCGCGGGCGTCAGCTTCGACCATGAAACGGGAAAGCCCGCGCGTGAAAATGATCCTGAAAAACTCTGCAAAGATCATGAGAGATGCCAATACCGGGATCAGCGCGTACTCTTCAGGTGATATACGGCGCAGCAGATACTGATTGACC
This sequence comes from Ruegeria sp. CDSB013, assembly GCF_059611165.1. NCBI lineage: Bacteria > Pseudomonadati > Pseudomonadota > Alphaproteobacteria > Rhodobacterales > Roseobacteraceae > Ruegeria > Ruegeria sp. CDSB013. The sequence continues at coordinate 56,616 of NZ_JBXWPA010000017.1, forward strand.
CAAACAAGCCCAGTGATCGAAATCAGAATGGTCAAAACCGAACTTGCGGCATTGACCACAAACCGCGCGGCCGGACGTTGGCGGCTCTTTCCTGAACTCATCGCGACCGCCTGTTCTCTGGTTGTTGGGTTCGCTTAATATCGATTTTGATATCGGTTCGGGCGACGGGTCTCAATGTCGCCCAGGCACTTGGCTATGTAGAATTTCACACAACGTGACAGGAAAAGCGCAACGCCCCAACCGTCGACGCAATTGGCCTGAACAATACCATGGAATCAGGTTAAAATACTGCTTCTGCTATTCAAGATTTTTATTGTTCGGGGGCCTTCCTGCAATGGATGCTATTAGGAGTATTCGAGTTTGTACAAAGACACTTGGCAATATGGCCCTACCCGGCAGGTCGGCGGGCAAGGTCTATGCCATTGGGTTTAACAAGACCGGGACGACTTCTTTGCATGATATATTCACGGACCTAGGCTATCACTCATTTCACGGGACGATCTGGCGACGTACCCGGTTCCCTCTGATCCATTTCTTCTACGATGCGTTCTGCGATGGGGTGCCGGATGATTTTCGCAGGCTTGACCGTTTGTTTCCGGACTCCAAGTTTATCCTTCAGGTACGCAATCTGGATGAATGGATCGACAGCAGGTTGGAGCACATAAATCGCCTGCCGCGAAAAGATGGTCGCGGGCGGAGCGCCGATTGGACAGCAACCGACGACTCGGTAAAATCCTGGGTTCAAAAGCGCGAAGTCTACCACGCGGATGTGCTCCGCTATTTCGCCAAACGGCCCGACGATTTCCTGCTGGTCAATTATATCCGTGATCAGGATGCTGCGACACGCATCGCCGCATTTCTGGGTAGGCCAGCTCTGGCAGAAAAGCCGCATTCAAACAAAAACCCGAACGCAACCGGGCGAACCTTGCGCAACTCCGACACCATTGTGCGCTGCCTGAATGCCATGGGAATTCCGGAATCCGAGTGGCGCAATGATCTTCTTTGCCCTTCGCTTGGAGGTGCATCGCATAACCTGCCAAGCGACACTGCAGCGATGTAAGCGGCTATAATTTCAACGCGCCTGATTCAGGAGTGATCTGAAAAACGCTTCCGCTGCCTTGCCGGCAGATTCGGGTGCAAACTGTGACAAGTCCGGTAAACCTGATTGTGCGGTGCTGTAAAATTCGAGCGTGTCAGGCGTGAGATCCTCATCGTAAAGGCGCATCCAGCCCGGATCCAGTACTTCATTCAGGGCGCTTGCGAATGGAGTTGCGGGTGTCAGCACCGGTCGTGCCGCCGAAAGCGCATGTATGATCGAGCCCGAATGCAGATATGTTCGTAGTGGCGCCACAACGACGTCGCAGACACCGAGTGCGGTGCGAAACTCCTCAGCGGGCAGGTCCTTGAGTCGCAGTGTGATCCGCGGGTCACCAGCTGCTGCTTTTTCAAGCTGATTTGCCAGTTCCTGACTACTGGGACGGCCTGCAATATAAAGACGCAAATCAGGGTCGCTGGTCGCGGTGAAAACGGTGGCCAAATTTTCGACCCCTTTGTAGGGTCGAATTTGCCCGCAATACCCCATGACCCGGATATTCGGTCCCCAGCCAAGTGCAGCGCGGGCCGCGCTTCTTGCTCCGGCATCCAGCACCGCGTCTGAATAGGCCGGATGCCAGATGTGGGCGGCTGGTTTATCAGCCATAGCCGGAATCGCGGACCGCACTGTGTCGATAGTACCCGGTGACAGGGTTAAAAACCCATCCACCCTCTGCCCCAGTGCCGAAATGAACGGTTTCCAGGTCATACGTGGAAGGGTGCGGGCATCGTGAGGAAAGGTATTGTGGACCAGCCAGACCACTTTGGTCGCGCGTCTTCGTCGGCCGATATTGGCGATCAGCCGTGTCATCTTTGACAGGACTTGCCAGCGCGAACTGCTTTCCCAAAAGACCCTCTCGGCCCAGTGTAACAGCAGGATGTCAGCCTCGGCCTCGGCGACATCTTCAACATGTTTGCAGCTTTTGACAGAGATGTCGTTTGCCGCAAGACCATCAAGGAAGATTGTAATGAATGCGTTGTGTGACGCCCCGTATCCGGGCCAGCTCGCAATCGTTAACTTGTTCATGTGCGCTCCATAACAGGATTGCAAGCGTGAAGTACCGCTACTATCAGTGCCGCCTTAACCAGATTGCGTGAGCCCGCTCTGAACCTCGGTTGAGAGCAGGCTACTGATGACAAAGTTTTGCGCGTGCTGGCTTTCCTGCGTCTCTGGTTAGATATTAAACGGGTCATCATCTACGGTAATGGTCACCAGAGCCTGATCGGTCTCATTGAGGTCATCAAAAATCTCATAGATGAATTGATCCCAGTCAAAGAAATCAGGATCCGGCGTATAGGTGAATGTCCCGTCGGAATTCAACACCAGCGTACCATTGTCGACGTCGTCAACCGGCGTTGTGTTCACGGTCAGCGGATCGCCGTCCGGGTCACTGTCCACACCGTTGCCGTTATCGACCAAAACATTACCGTTTAGAAGCCCAGCCTCGCTAACCGAGAACGCATCATCTGCAGCGGTGGGTGGTGTGTTGTTGGGGTCTGAGATGTATTTGGTTTGCAGGAAGTCCTCGACCTGCTGACGTTCGGTCTCATCCAGCGCACGGTCGTAGATCAGCACGGCGGCGATGTTCATCTCGCCCTCGGCGGCCCCCTTGATATGGGCCCCCAGCACCAGCTTGGTCAGGGTGGTGTTGAACGTATGCGTGTCAGTGTCGAT
>NZ_JBXWPA010000018.1:0-56565 GCF_059611165.1 Ruegeria sp. CDSB013
CTCAACGCAAAGCGATGGTAAGCCCAAACCGCGTAAGCAATGATCTCACGAGGAAAGCGAAAGCCCTTCAGGCGCGGGATAATCGTTGGCATGTTCATGAGCGCGACATAGCTGGATCACTCAGCCTGAACAACTTGGCAATGCCGTTGAATCACCTTCGGCGTTGATGTCGTCTGCGAAACCGAAAATTACTGAGGCGAACATTGAACACCGGATGCGGTGGCAATATTTAGACCAAGGTATCTCGTTCGTTATATAAATTGACCAAGATCATTGCGGCAAATTCTGACATCACCAAGAAAGCAACATCAGATGGAATCCATGGGTGACGAATGTGTCGATTTTCAGTGAGGCAAGATGCCTGTCGTCAGTGTTAAGACTTTAGCGACAACCTAGCAGGCGCGCTTTCGTAGCGGGTCAGGGTAACCTTTCCTAGGAGGGAAATATGACTATGAATAATCTGAGCCGCCGAGCCGTGGTGTACGGAGTAGCAACGTTTGCGGCGGCTGCGGCGCTTCCTGCCTTCGCCAAATCCAGTTCGTCAATCCATGTCCTGAAGGATCCGAATTGCGGGTGCTGCGGCTCGTGGATCAAAATCATGCAAGCGGAAGGTTTTGAAGTAACCGTGGAAAACAGCGCATGGGAGGCCTTGAACGCTTACAAATCCGCCAACGGAATTCCGGAGGGCATGATGTCATGCCACACGGGTCGCATAGAGGGTTACATGATCGAAGGGCATGTCCCACCCGATGACATTCGACGCCTGGTGGACGAACGCCCGGATGCTGTTGGACTGTCGGTTCCGGGTATGCCTTTCGGCTCGCCGGGCATGGGGCCAGCAAGCGAACGCGAAGCCTTTGACGTCTTCCTGATCCACAAGGATGGAACCACAGAGGTGTTTGCCAGTTACCCTGCAGCATAAGTTCCTGGTGGCGCCAGCACGACCTAATGAAAAAACACTCAATTCTGTCAACGAGGTCAGCGCACATCTTCCAGGGTCACCGTGACGCCGGCACAAAGGTCACAAGCTAGCTCAAAAATGGTGCTGATGTCCAAAACGTTACCGGAAACCACTTGAAGCTCTAGCTGCTAGAGGCATTATGGATATCCTTTGATCGCTGGACCGTTGAACCGGCAGACATGATTGAAGAATTGGACCAGGACCATGCTGACGAGACGCCATTTCATACAAAAAACCACCGCGCTGTTTTCAGCGTCGGTATCCAGCCCGCTGTTGGCTAAGACCTGGCCAACGGGTTCGCAAAAGTCCGCCTGGGACGCCCAGGTTACACCATCTGGATATGATGCCGCCACAACAAACCCTTGGGGTGTGCACAAACGTTTTCTGCCGCGGCGGGTCACTGCGAACGATGGCCTGGTGCCTGGTGATATTCATGTCGATGCGGTGGCGCGGTATCTCTATCATATCGAAGAGGGCGGCACGGCGATGCGTTATGGCGTCGCCATTGCGCGTGGAAATCTCTACGAGCCGGGGACATATACGATCCGGCGCAAGGTTGAATGGCCACATTGGACCCCAACAGCGTCCATGATCGAGCGCAATCCGGAATATGCGGAATTCAGGAACGGGATGGAGCCGGGGCCGAACAATGCATTGGGATCCCGAGCGCTTTACCTGTTCGTTGGCGACCGAGATACTTATTTGAGGATCCATGGCACGCCGCAACCCAGAAGCATTGGCGGACGCGCCAGTTCAGGCTGCGTCCGCATGATCATGGCGCATATCAACGATCTTTATCCAACCGTCAAAGTCGGCTCGACCGCATATCTATACTCAGCCGAGGACAGCGTTACCGCGCAAACGTAATGGCCCCCGAAAATGAGTTGGCGGCCGCCCGATTGTCACGCTTCGCGTGCAACACAGATCGGGCCGCCATTTGTGGCGCGTAACGGTACCAGGGTCGTCTCGACCGCCCCGCTATACGCGTACCAATAACAATTGTCTTGCGGATCGAGGCGTGCAGTCGCCAAATTCTGCCCCGGGGCAGCAAGGGCCACTACGGAATCCGGCAGGTTTCCAATCTGGTTTTCCGCATCAAACTGCGATGAACACCCAGCGGTGACGGACAGCGCTGCAACGACAGCTAAGATCTTCTTCTGCATGTAGGCTTTTCCGACCATTGTTTCGATTCGTTGCCGGAAAGGTCGCACCGGCGTTGATGGCCCGCAAGCTGCAATGACATCGCATGTTCTGCAAGACAGCACACATTTTGGAAATTATCGAAAATTGGGCCTTGAAGCTCTAGTTGCTGTAGGGACTATCTGTTTCTGACCACGGAAAATCTTGAGGTATTTTCATGCCGTCCGACAGCCATTGCCACGATCGCAATCGTGATCATGATGCCAAACAAGGCCAACATTGCTGTGGTGGCGGAGCCAGCGCAGATGTGGCGCCGTCCGTGCCAGCTCCCGTCAATGGCCGAAGCTTTCAGGTCTCGGGTCTCGACTGCGCCGAAGAGGTGGCGATCCTGAACAGGGTCGTCGGACCGAAGGTCGGTGGAACAGACCATATCGCGTTTGATGTGATCAACGGACGGATGACGTTACTTGAAACTGCGGAAAAAATCTCTGATGACGAGATCAAGCAGTTGGTCGCCAGCACCGGGATGAGTGCCAAGCCCTGGGACGATGAGAATGCCGCCGAAGATCAGGCGGCGCATATCGCGCGGCAGCGACGTTTCACCATGCTCAGTGGTGGGTTCTGGGCGGCTGGTTTCCTGTGGCATCTGGTCGAAACCGGAATGGGTGGTGCGCTCGGTTTGTTTTCAGGACATGGCGACGTGCAGATGCCCTTGCCTGAGGCGGCGTTGTTCGCCGTTGCAATCCTGTTTGGCGTCTGGCTGGTGGCCCCCAAGGCCTGGTCCTCGGCACGGCGGCTTTCGCCTGACATGAACCTGCTGATGGTTGTTGCCGTCTGCGGCGCAATCGGTTTGGGCGAGTTTTTCGAGGCCGCAACCGTTGCCTTCTTCTTTTCGCTCTCTCTCTATCTGGAAAGCTGGAGTGTCGGGCGCGCGCGTAATGCTGTCTCGGCGCTGCTTGATCTTGCACCACCGACGGCGCTGGTGCTGCGACCGGACGGTCGGGAAGAGGTGGTTCCGGCGGCCGAAGTGGTTGTCGGCGACAGTTTCATCGTGCGCGGGGGCGACCGCATTCCGCTGGACGGAGAGGTCATAGACGGTGCTGGCGCCGTCGATCAGGCACCGATCACCGGTGAAAGCGCCCTGATGCCCAAGGAACAGGGCGACGAAGTCTATGCCGGTACTATCAACGGCGAAGGGACCCTTATGGTGCGCGCCTCAAAGGCGGCGTCGGACACTGTTCTGGCCAAGATCATCCGCATGGTCGGTGATGCCCATGCCCGGCGTGCGCCGGTTGAACAATGGGTGACCAAATTCGCCCGTATCTATACGCCGATCGTGATGATCGTCGCGGTTGCCATCGCTCTTATTCCGCCGCTTGCCTTTGGTGCACCTTGGGGATTCTGGATCTATAACGCGCTGGTTCTTCTGGTCATTGCCTGCCCCTGCGCGCTGGTGATCTCAACGCCGGTTTCCATCGTCGCGGCACTGACCGCATCGGCGCGGGCCGGAGTGCTGATCAAGGGCGGTGCCTACATCGAGGCCCCAGGCCGCACCACGGCGCTGGCCATGGACAAGACCGGAACGATCACCATGGGCGAGCCGGAGGTGGCGCTTGTCCACCCGTTGGGCGGCACGTCCAAGCACGAGTTGCTGGCAAGTGCCGCCAGCCTTGAAGTGCGATCCTCGCACCCGCTGGCGCGTGCCATCCTGACACGGGCCGAGGCCGAGGACATTACGGCTTCTGCCGCGGAAGATACCCGCACAGTGCCGGGCCGGGGTCTGGAAGGCCGTGCCGGGGGCCGCTCGGTCTGGCTGGGCTCGGATCGTTTTGCCACCGAGAAGGGATTTGGTGATGCCATCCCGACCGGTCTGCGTAACCAGATCGAAGGCGCGGGCAGTACGCTTGTGGTTGTCGGTGACGAGACCGGGGTCACGGGTGTTCTAGAAGTGCGCGATCGTATTCGGCCTGACGCCAAACATGTTGTGGCAAAGCTGCACGCGCAGGGCGTGAAAACGATTGTCATGCTGACAGGCGACAACGAGCGCACAGCGCGGGCTGTGGCCGCCGAGGTTGGCATCGACGAGGTGCGCGCCGAACTGTTGCCCGACGACAAGGTGACGGCAATCGAGGAACTGGCCGAGCGTCACGAGATTGTGGCCATGATCGGCGACGGCGTGAACGACGCGCCGGCCATGGCGCGGTCGCATTATGCCATCGCCATGGGGGCGGTCGGCTCGGACGCGGCGATCGAAACGGCGGATATCGCGCTGATGACGGATGATATCGGCAAGGTGCCGTGGCTCATCGGACATTCGCGCCGGACCATGTCGATCATCCGTCAGAACATCGGTTTCTCGCTTGCGACGAAGGCTGTGTTCGTGGGCCTCACGAGTGTAGGTATGGCTTCAATGTGGGGTGCCATCGCAGCAGATGTCGGTGTTTCACTGCTGGTTGTGGCCAATGCACTACGCCTGCTGAGAGCAGAGGAAGACAAGGCTGGGCCGCGTGGAGGACAAAGGGTCAGCGAACCTCTGGCGGAGCGCGCTGTGGCGCATGGACATTGATCGGATTCTGACCTCGTGGTATCAGATCCACATAGGAGACCTCTAAAAAGAGGCATAGAGCAGTGATGGTTGGCAAATTTCCAAGACGATTTTTCCTTTTGGGCGGCGTGACCGCTTTCCTGTCGGGATGCGCGAACAAGTTCCGCTCCTACACAGGGCCAGAAGTCACACGGCTTCGCCTGTACAAGTCGGAGCGATTGCTGGTTCTGGATGGAGCAGAAGGAGTGTTGCGCACCTATCCGGTCGACCTTGGCTTCGCGCCAAATGGACACAAGCAGTTCGAAGGCGACGGGCGAACACCTGAAGGCGCTTATGTCATCGACCGGCGAAATCCGGACAGCCTTTTCCATTTGTCCATTGGTATCTCATACCCGAATGAAGCAGACCGCGCTTTCGCTGAGGCGCAGGGTAAGTCGCCAGGAGGTGACATCTTCATTCATGGTGGCCCGCGACGAGGCGTTGATCCGATGGGTAAGCGAGACTGGACCGCCGGGTGCATCTCTGTCACAGACCGCCAGATCGAAGAGGTCTACGCAATGGTGCCCGACGGAACGCCCATCTACATTCTTGCCTGACAGAGGCGTGAACTCTCAAAAGACTTCAACAAAATAGGGCTTCACCAGATACTGGCAACGATGTGAATCGCAAAGGCCATTACACTTCGAAGCGTTTTCGTGAAGGGACGTTCCTTCCCGCCGCATCAGCAAGAGTTGCATTAGGAAACCAGACGCAAAATGGCAACCGAAGCGATAAAAGCAAGCAGGCCAAATGCGATTCCGTATCCTGTTGCGTATTGAAGTATGTCAACACGGTTTCCGTTTCTCCGTTTGGCCAGTAAGCCGCCCCAAATTGCACCACCCAAGGCGCCCGCAATTGCAATCATATCTAATCCTCGTTTCCTCGGTTTTCGTGTTCTGAATTAAGATCGGGGCCGTCATCAACACATAGCAAGGTAAGTTACTTGAGGTGTGTTGCCGAGCGGGACGTCGAATGGATCAGAGCCTGTCCGTAACCCGTTCCGAAAGATGCTCCTCAAGCTGGGCTCGTGCGACGGTCAGCCGTTCCAGAGCGGCAGTGTCCGCAGATTTGTCACCTGTGATTTCAGCGAGGCGGTCATCTGCAAGCGGATCGGTTGGTCGTCCGTCGACCAGCACCTCATAATGCATGTTGGGCCCGGTCGCAGTTCCAGACGATCCCACGCGTCCGATCACTTCGCCAGCCTTTATGCGTTGACCTTTTGACAGGTCATCGGTGACCGAGCTGAGATGAGTGTAGCGTGTGACCGTGTCCGACCCGTGCGCGATTTCCACCACGCGGCCATATCCCCCGCGCCACCCGACATAGGACACCCGTCCAGGCGCTGTTGCGTGCACAGGGGTGCCGCGCGCGGCGGCGAAATCGACGCCGGTATGCATCCGCACGTTGCCGTAGATCGGATGTTTGCGCCGGCCAAACACCGAGCTCAGACGTGCACCTTCGACAGGTTGTGCAAACACACGAAGCAACTCGCCATCAACATAGATTGTGGCGCGTCCGCTGCTGGGGTCACTGCATGAAAGTGACATTATAGTCCGGCTCGTGCGAACTAACGGGGAACTCATGCGGCTTCGCGAAGATCATTTTTTCGCAGTGGCCTGAGGCGATCTGGGCTGAATGGCGGGTTCATGTTCCATAGGTAGTCGCCAGTCAATCCGACGTGGGCCCATCCGAGCGGCGCGATATGTTTGATAATATCATTTGGGATGGCCACGCCGTTTTTCCTGAGATCAGTGATTGAGGCTTCCAGATACTTGGTGTTCCACAGGATGATGGCGGCGACCAGGAAGTTGAGGCCCGACGCTTTGTGGATCTGATGCTCATAGCTACGATCGCGCATTTCACCGAGTTGGTTGAAGAAGACCCCGCGTGCGAGGGCGTTTCGGGCTTCGCCTCGGGCCAGGCTCGCGCTGGTTCTCTTTCGCAATTCCAGGCTACGCATCCATTCCAGGGCAAAGAGGGTTCGCTCCAATCGCCCCAGTTCGCGCAAGGCAATTGCGAGTCCGTTTTGCCTGGGATATGCGGACAAGCTCTTGAGGATCGCTGATGCGGTGGAGGTTCCAGCCTTTATGGAGGTTGCCAGCCTGAGGATTTCGGGCCAGTTGTCGATAATGTGACCGACCTTGATTGCGCCGCCTATGAAGGGTGTCATGATGGCCGGGGGCTGCATGCCGGGCAAGAGATACAATTTGCGATCCTTGAAGTTTCGCAAGCGCGGCGCAAAGCGGAAGCCTAGGAGATAACAAAGGGCAAAGACGTGATCCGTCGCACCACCAGTGTCCACATGGTGCTCTTCGATTGCGACACCCGATTGGTGGCGGAGCAGACCGTCCAAAACGAAGGGCGCTTCGCTTTCGGTGGCGGTGATAACCGTCGAATGGAACGGGCTGAATTGATCGGAGATGTGGGTGTAGAACTTGAGACCAGGGGTGCGCCCATATTTTGCATTGATGTCTGCCGAAGCCTCACCGCGACCGCCGGCCCGGAAGAACTGTCCATCTGAGGATGACGTCACGCCGTCCCCCCATAGCTTGGCCAGCGGGAGTTCGCGGTGCATGTCGACCAAACGGGCCAAGGCGGCTGAATAGGTCTCTTCTCGCAAATGCCAATCATGCGCCCACGCAATTTGCCGGGCAGACAGATTGTGGGTTGCAGCTGCCATGCGGGACACGCTCAGATTGACTCCGTCGGCCAGAACGGCGGCGAACAGTGATTTTTGATCTTCCGCCGGTCTGCCCGAGCGATAGTGAGTGAAGCACTCCGCAAATCCGGTCCAGGCGTTCACCTCCGTCAGCAGGTCGGGGATCTTGATCTGTGGCAATTGCCCATAAACCAGACGGCTCATGGCCGTGGCGGCGTCAGGCGTTTCGTCTTTGATCGGGGTAATGCTCAAGTTCCCATCGCGAATGGCGACGTCCGGCAGTGTTTCCGCTTCGGCTCGGGCCGCGACAATGGTTATGGCCTCCTCAATCTGCTTTTGCCGCTCTGCGAGATAGGTTTCCGCGTCGGCCGCGGCGGCGATCGGCAACGATCCCTCGGTACGCAAGATCTCGAAGGTGGCCTTGGGAATGAGCCGATCATTGAAGTTGCGGCGCTGCCGGCTTCCTTCGACCCAGACATCCCCTGCCCGAAGCCGATCGCGCAATTCGAAGTAGACGCACAGCTCGTATGCACGCCGGTTGACCTCCCCTGGTGCAGAGAAGACAAATGGGCGCCAGACCTTCCGAATGAACCCGGTTGGCGGGTTGTCCGGCAGGCTGCGTTTGTTCGCCTCAAACATGATGCGCAACAGATCCACGGCCCGCAGAAGGCTGGCAGCGCTGGCCGCACCTTTGAAGCAGAACGTCTTTATTATCAGGGGCGCAAACTGACGTGCGGTCTGATATTTTCCGATGAGCTCCGCGTATTTGTCGGGCTTTCCGTCTCCCAGGGCAGTTTCAATTGCGGATGTGGCACTCTCGATCTCATCCCAATTGGCCGTGTCCAGCATCCCGTTGAGATCACCGGTTTGCTGGCGGGCCGTCAGTGCCTCACGGCAGAAGGCGTTGAGAGACTGCAAGGGGCGGAAGATGTCCATCAGGAGCTGGGACGCCTTGTCGGAACTTTGCTGTTCCGCCTTTCGAAAGCTTCGGCCCAACAATTTGTCGAACATATCCAGCGCAAGATCGGTAAGCTGTTCTTCCAGCCGCAGGCAGGCGGCCGACAAAACTGCCCACAACCGTGGCACGGCCATACGGCGCAGGTTTTGCACCGTGATCCGCAAACCTTCCCCGGCCAGACTGTCGAGCGCCGATGTCGAGATGTTCTGACGCAAACTGGTGGGCAAGCCGATCGCTCGAACCACCTTCAGGCGATCCAGAACAGCCTTGATGGACTTGGCCGAGGCTGATTTGGGTGCTGCCTTCAACCAACTCAGCGTCGATACCTCGCCCGATTCAGTGGGCACAATCAAAGTGCGCAGAGCATTGTGGTGGTCCGGATGCAAGTCCTGGGTCAGAGCAGAATTCCTGACATTTTCTGCTCGCCGGATCGCGTGCCTGACAATCAGTTCAACGGTACGGCGCGCCGGGACCAGGATACGCCGACGCCTCAGTTCTTCAATCAACGAGATCGCCAAAGGCTCTGCCCGCGGGTCTTCTCCCGCAGATGGTGTCAGCCAATGAACAAGTTCCCGTACGAGGGATCTTGTGAAGGCCTGATATCCGAAGCGAGCCATGATTTGACCGATATGTTCGCGTCGCGTCTGCGGGCGTCGATCATAGACCGCGAGATCGGAGGCGCTGGCATCAACCTGATCTGCAAGGAAGGCCAGCATAATGTCGTTGGGCTGTTCTCCAACCTCACGAACCCGCCCGGGATGGCGCAAATAAGCCAATGACACGGCATAGCCCAAACGTGCCGCAGCGGTTCGTTTTCTGGCAACAGCCTCGATCTCATCCGGGATGAGCGTACAATGCATCGCAACTTCCCGATCCTCCGAGGGCGGCGCCATCAATCGAGACCAAAAACTTGCCGTCAATATTTGTCGCCGTGCCATGAAATACCCTTCTCAAATGCATGTCCGTGAAACGCTCGTTTGGCGGAACTCCCGGTTCCGTCCGCCAATATGGCTTGACAACGGGAAGTCGGACAAGTTGATTTAAGGACGGGAAAACGGACAAGGCTGTCATCATGGCACGGATAGGATATGTGCGGGTTTCGTCAACAGACCAAAAACTGGAACCGCAGGTCGATGCGCTCAAAGCTGCGGGTTGCGAAACCGTATTTGAAGATGTTATCTCCGGTGCCAAAGCAGACCGCCCGGGCCTGCAGGAAGCATTGACCTTCCTGCGAAAAGGCGACACGCTCATGGTCTGGAAACTTGACCGCCTGGGCCGGTCCATGAAGCACCTTGTGGAAACCGTGACAGAACTCGGAGACCGCGGTGTTGGCTTCAGATCCCTGACCGAAGGCGTGGACACAACTACCACCGGCGGTACATTGGTGTTCCATCTATTCGGCGCACTTGCCCAGTTTGAGCGTGACCTCATCATCGAGCGCACTCAGGCCGGTCTAAAAGCCGCCGCAACGCGCGGCAGAAAGGGAGGCCGAAAACCTGTCGTCACGCCCAAAAAGCTGGAGCAGGCCAGGGCCCATATCGGTGATGGATTGACCGTCCGAGAGGCAGCTGCCCGCCTCAAAATCAGCAAAACCAGCCTCTACAATGCTCTCAAAGGTCAGAAATCCGACTGAAAACGCGGATGTTCCCGTAAAGTTCGCGCGAGCCGGACAATAATGTCACTTTTATGCAGTGACCCCAGTCAGGGCACACTCTATATGTTCAAATCCAAATACGGCGGCATGCACTGCATGGCAGGGTATCGCGAAGCGATGTCCCGAGAGTGGAAGTGTCGGATGCAACCAAGCTGAAGGCGCTGGAGGATGAGAACGCGAAGCTCAAACGCCAACTGGCGGATCAGATGCTGGACAACGTCGTTCTAAAGGATTTTCTGGTAAAGAGCTGACGACACCAACAGACCGACGGAATGCGGTGCTTTGGGCGGTGCGGGATCATGATATCTCACAACGTCGAGCGTGCAGGCTCGTTGGTGTCGATCCGAAGATCTGTTCGGCGCGATCGTCCACCGGAGCCAGCTATTGTCGCGCTATTGGATCGAGCGACAATGGCGGCCCTGACATCCGCAAGGAAATGAAGAGGATCGCTGCCAAACTGACGACGAAGAATATGAAAAACCCGCAACCTCCCGTTATGAATGAGGGAGTCTCGGGGAACAGGTTCCATCAGATGGAAGATTATCACCAACCCTCCACCACCAACCTGACAAAGCCAACGAAAGATTTGGGCCTAACTATTTTTGAATTCGAAGTTCCCTTGCCTTAATGTGCAAAAAACGGAGATTAGGATTTTTGGTTATGTTAAGAAGTTGTGGAATACTGGGGCTCTCTATCGCACTTGCAAGTCCCTCATTTGCAAATGATGTCGTTATTCTGAATGGCAGGGTGATAGATCCTGAAACCGGCCTAGATGCTGTCCGCAATGTCGCAATCGAAAATGGCAAAATCACAGCAATTAGCGAGTTCGCGTTGACAGGTGAAACCGTGATAGACGCTTCGGGCCATGTCGTCTCTGCGGGCTTCATCGATCTGCACGCTCATGGTCAAAACATTGGCGACTATAGGATGCAAGCGATGCAGGGCGTGACTACCGCGCTCGAATTGGAGTCCGGGGTGCTGCCGATCAAGGACTGGTATGCCACTCAAGAGGAAAAGGGGTTGCCGATCAACTTTGGCGCTTCGGCAGCCTGGACCTTTGGGCGCATTGCGACGTTTACCAACACCGATCCGCTGGCCACGCCGGGCTATTTTCAGGACGCGCAGGGGCGAGATGACTGGAAACTCGACATAGCAAGCGCTGAGCAAACCGACCGCATTCTTGCGCTCGTCGAAGAAGGGTTGCGCGAGGGCGCCTTGGGGATCGGGATCAATGCCGGATACGCCCCAGGATATGGCCAGAAGGAGTATTACGCGCTCGCAAAACTGGCGGGCGAATACGGTGCGGCGACCTTCACCCATGTGCGCTATGCCAGCAATCTTGAGCCGCAGAGCTCATTTGAGGCAGTGAAGGAGCTCATAGCAAACGCAGCGCTCACCGGCACCCACATGCACATCTGTCACATCAACAGCACGTCTCTGTCCGACATTCACGCAACTCTCGAACTGGTGGACGATGCCAAGGCGAAAGGTATCAATATTTCTGTGGGTGCCTACCCTTATGGAGCTGCAAACACAGTTGTGGGCGCGGCTATGTTCAGTGGCGAAAACTGGCGCGAAAGAATGTCGTCCACGGCAGAGAATTTTCAACTGGGTGCTGACCGCATGACCGAGGAAGAATTGGCAGATTATCAAGCCAACAAGCCCGGCACCTTCATCACATGGCATTTCCTTGATGAGGAAAACCCGACGGATCTCGCTCTGCTCGACGCGTCCATCACGCATCCCGAAATACTGATCGAATCCGATTCAGTTTTCTGGTCCTACTTTGACGAAAACGGTGGGATATCCAATTACGAAGGGGATGCATGGCCCTTGCCTGATAACGTGTTCAGCCACCCCAGATCGTCGGGCACCTTTGCAAAGATCTTGCGTGAATACGTGCGCGAACGCGGGTTGATGTCGCTGGAAGAAGCAATTCGCAAGATGTCCCTAATGCCCGCGCAGACGCTGGAGGATTTCGTCCCGCAAATGCGCAACAAGGGGCGCATCCAGATCGGGATGGATGCCGATATCGTTGTCTTTGATCCAGCAACCATTACTGACAACGCGACGTTTGAGAATGCCAACCAACCGGCAACGGGCGTGCAGACTGTTATAGTGAACGGCGGCGTTGTCGTACGCGACGGAGAATTGGTTCTCGATGCCCCTCATGGCCGCCCGATCCGCCGTCCTCTCGCGGACTAGGCATCACCAGAAGCATCCAAGAAATTGGTTTTATGGAGAAGATTATGAAGCAAAGCCCTGCTTTCGCCCTTGCATTGTCAGTTCTGGCACTGAGTGCATTTTCTGCCCAGTCGCAGGAGTTTGACATTGTCATCAGCAACGGTCGGGTGATGGACCCCGAAACCCTCTATGACGGCGTTGCGAATGTCGGCATCAAGGAGGGTCGGATTGCAAAGATCTCCAAGCAGCCGCTTTCCGGCACATCCGAGATCGACGCGACTGGTCATGTCGTGGCGCCTGGCTTCATCGATACGCATTTCCATTGGCAGGCGCCGCTCGGCTATGCGCTTGGCTTGCGCGATGGGCTGACCAGCAGCATGGACATTGAGGAAGGCTGTGCCGGCACTGTCATCGCCAAGTGGTACGAGATGCGCAAGGATGTCACCCAAGCCAACTATGGCTGTGCTTCAAGCCACGAACAGGCGCGTGCCATGGCCATTGACGGGTTCGACAATGAGGACGTCTTGGTGATGGGGCCAGCGGCCGCCTTAGAGACGCGAAAAGACTCGGGCTGGAGCCTTGGGAAGGCGGATTTCGACAGCGGAAACGAGATTTTGCGGATCATCGACAAGGGGCTGCAGGATGGTGCTCTCGGCATCGGCAGCACGGTTGGGTATATGCGGGATGGGGTCACCACCCGCGAAATGTTTGAAGTGCAAAAGGTTGGCGCGCGATACGGTCGACACACGGCCGTTCATACCCGTTTCACGCCAGACGATTCAGTCCACGAGAACCTGGGAGCGCAGGAGATCATCGCCAATGCGCTCGCTCTGGGTGCACCGGCCACAATTAACCACTACAACAATCCCGGTTGGCGTTTGGCCCATGAGATTATCCAACGACTTCAGGAACAGGGTCACAACATCTGGGGCGAGATCTATCCTTACGCCGCTGGCTCTACGGCATTGAACGCGGTATTCATTCAACCGGAAAACTGGGTCGAGCGTCTTGGTCACAAGTTCGAAGATACTTTGCAGGATCCAATCACTGGTAATTTCTACACCGAAGCGACCTACGAAGAAGGCGTTAAGAGTGAGCCAACAAAGGAAATTCTCCTTTGGAAAATGCCCGCAGAAGACACGATAAAATGGCTGACGCTAAAAGGTGCAACCATGGCAAGCGATGCCATGTTTGCAGAACCCCTCTTTGGACCGTGGAACACCCCGTTCGACGAACTCAGCAATACGCATCCGCGTGTCGCCGGAGCTCGGAGCATCTCTCTGCGTCTGGGTCGTGAGAATGACATCCCGCTTATGCAACTGCTATCCATCCTGAGTTACAATGCTGCAAAGCATCTTGGAGATACCGGGCTCAAAGCCATGCAGGAACGCGGACGCGTTCAAGAAGGTATGATCGCCGACATTGTGGTCTTTGATCCCGCAACAGTGACCGATAATGCCACGTATGAGCAGGGTACGATCCCGTCGACTGGCTTTAAAGCGGTGATCGTGAATGGAACTGTCACAGTGCAGGACGATGACTTACTGGAAGTATTTGCGGGACAGCCTATTCGCTTCGAGCCAGAATCCAAACCACGGTTTGAGCTGGTTTCAGAGGAAGCCTGGAATCTCAAGTTTTCCACCGGCATGCCAGATGTTGCGCCCGGCATTCCGCCTAAGGGTGGGAACTGAAATGTTTGGAAAAAACTGGATGCACAATCCCGTTGCTGCCTTTGCGGTTGTGATCATGAGTTCACAGGCCATGGCCGAATCGCAGGCCATCACTTTTTCAGAGCTGCGGGATCCTGCAGCTCTGATATACGAAGACCCGTTCCAGGACATGGGCCTCCAAATGCTTGAGGAGCTTCGGACCGTCGTCAGGCTTGAGGCCAGGTTTGAGCAAGGCGACATTCCGGAAGACGCGCAAGAACGCCTAATGACCAGCCTTGAAGATGCCCGAAAACGGCTTCAGGACAATGGACATGATATCGATGCTCTTTTGACGCAGCGTTGGACAGTTGCAGAAAACCGTAAGCGTGCCACCACCGCGACGAACCCCGAGCTTGAGAATTCGTACGTCAGAATGAATGGCTTTCTTATTCCGGCGGGATCAAATGACGCAGGGTTCCCGATTGCATATCTCGTTCCAGAAATTGGCATGTGCAGCCATAAACCCGCGCCTCCTCCGAACCAACTTGTCCGTGTCCAGCTTAAAGAACTGTCTCCAGTCAACACACCCTACGTTATGGTACAGGTTTCCGGGACTCTTCGGGTGCAACCCAGCGATGAGACCATCTTTATCTCAGATGGAGAAACCCGAATGCACAGTATGTGGCAACTCAATGCAAAGGATGTTGTTGCGGCCACTGGATCTGCCAACAGCGTTACTCTTAATGGATGGCAGGAACTTTTGCAGTCGAAAACACTCGCACGGACTCCACCAGGCGCAGACTGAAATCAGGAGAAGCAGCCGTTTTAATATGGGCGAGGTGTCAGACGGCAGCGTGAAACAGCGGTGCGCATAAACTAGCTCCCCGACATTAATCCGAGGAGCGTACTTGCGTGTGGCTTTCAGTAGGGGTCCTTTTTACCAGAAGCGATCTGTTCACGCCGTGGTAGGTTCCTTACCACGGCGTGAACAGAGACAAGATAACTGACGTTAAACGTCATTCTGACGCGCTAGAGTCAGCCACTCCCGGGCTGTCCGCGCCGGATTGGTCGACGGTGAAGGGTTTGATCGCGAAATTCTCCAACCACTCCTTAACAACAATAGGCTCAAATCGGCCGCGATCTTCTACCGGAAAACGGATGGGTTGGCCGGCCCATACTTTTCGGAATGCTCCATCCTTGACCACCAGTTGACCGTTGACGATGACGTAGGGAATACCTGTTGTCGGATTACCCTGTTCACCAGCTTTGTAAGTAGCATTGTCACGAACGCGCTCTGGATCGAATATGGTGATATCGGCCACCATCCCTTCCTGCATTCGACCACGCACCTTCATGTCTTGGAGACCTGTATCGCCTAGATGTTTCGCCGGCCAATACGACATTTGCGCAATAGTAAACATGAGTGGAACACCCTGTTCGCGCCCAAGCCGAAACACCGTTCCGCGGGTGCCAGCCGTTCTTGGGTGCCCCTGATACTCAGACGGATCAAGATCCCAACTGTCGAGACCTTTGCCAGAGTAGATCGAGTCAGAGGCGACAATCATGTGCGGCATCCGCAGCCAATAGGGCAGCCATATTTCGCGAGAGGGGCTGAAGACCACCACGAGGCGGCTGGGGTCAGAATCTCGCGTTGACTCATATTCCGCCTGCGTAAGGAACTTGTCGGCGATGGGATCATACATCGAGTCTTCGTACGGAACGCCGAATGTGGCGTAGACTTCGGGCTTGAAGAAGTCAGAGGAAATTGACGTCGAAGCCGCAGTGTATGGATAATACTCGGACCACACATTGTACCCTTGGGCTCTCGCGGCTTGCAGCTTTTCCTCGTTCTCCCACCACCCGTAGTCATTGTTGTGCAACAGGCTAACCGGTGCATCAAGCGCCATGGCGTTGGCCAGAATTTCATCAAAGCCCAGAGGCGCTTCAGGTGTCACAGGACTACCGTGGAAACGAACATGCGCCCCAAGGTAACGGCCGTAGTGTCCACCAATCTCTTGCGTCTTGAACATCTCGTAGGTTGTAAGGCCATTGGCCATATAGCCCACAGTGGAAGAAATATTGAGTGCGCCTTGACGAAGCTCTTCATCGATAAGAGACAAAACCTGATTCAACTGATCCAGATCGCTGCGCCCGTCCTGCCAACCGCAGAACCCGTCTGAGCAAGCCTCAGCCCGAAGCCCACCCAGTATAAGCGGCGCATCATACCAGCCATCGATCTCGACCTCTGGGTCGTGCACCCGCAATCGGGCACCCTCTTGGCTAACACCAGTGCCGTAGTTTAATGGCCACGCGCCTTCCTTGGCGCTGTACCATTCGGCGACGTTGATTGCACCGATCTCAAGGTCCATACCCGTCGTAACGCCGTCCAGCGCAGCCAACTTCAACGAAAGACCGTCAAGTGCGTGAAAGTGGAAATCGATGAATCCTGGCGACACGACATGCCCTTGCGCAAAGATCGTCTCGCTACCGGTGATCTCGTCCGCCGTGATCGTCTGGATGATACCATCCGTGATACCAACGTTAAGGACGGCGTCCAGCATCGTCTCAGGGTCCATCACGCGGCCATTGAGAATTACTAAGTCATAATCCTGCGCAAAAACCGGTTGGCCGAAAACCAATCCAGCCGATAGGGCCAACGCGGAACACGCCGTAAATTTGCCTCTTATTTTCTTGATGGGAAGTGACATCCAAAAACTCTCCTTTTTGCCTAACTTCATGGTTATTCCAGTGCAAGCGGGTCAAAGGATCCGCGTTTCGGCGTGTTCGAACTTGCAAAGCTTGGAGCATTGAAGCGGCTTTCAAAGCGCTGATGCGTGCCACAGAACACTTGAGCGATGCTGACACCATTGCGAATGGGAGCACCGCCTTTTCCCAGCGTCGCGCCAATCGTGCTAAGGTCCAGCGCAGCCGAGCGCACAAGATCATCAAAAGCAGTGGTGCCGGCCCCTGCGTTGATGTTCTCGGCCTCCGTTTCTGGGGAAGCGTCAGAAATCAGACCATTCAGATCGATTGCATCAATGGTCTGTGCGCTGGATAGCGTTGCAAACGCGGAATATATCGTCGCAGTCAGTATGTGCCGTAGCATAGTGTTTCCAGTACTTGTTCTAGTCAAAATCTTGACGGGTTCCGTGTCGCGCCAACTGCGGCACACCTCAAAAGTTCAAAACTTTGAAGCCGACTTCAAACGACCAGTCGAACGGAGCGTCCTTGCCAATTCCTATGCCGGGCTTGATAAAAACTTGGCTGTCCCCGCCAAAAAGCTGACCCGTCAACATTCCATAGGTGACCTGCAGGCTGCCAAACGTGTCGTTGCTTTCCCAGTTATGGACAATGGCGGGGTCAAAGGTCATGAACAGTTTCCGATTGGGCAGCTTGGGCACGTAGTAGAAATCCAGCGTAGTTATGTTGAGTTTTTGTCCAGCACTATTGCCGCCCTCCAGACCGAAGGTCTGCACCCAGGCCGGAGCAAAAATTGCGCCGTTATCGAGGAACATCGCATAAAATAGTGAAGTCTCGAGCACCATTTGACCATAACCGGCACCTTTGCTTGCCGTGTCGAAAAACAGCTCAGCAGAGTAGGCGGTACCTGCCTTTGGGGTCAGATGAAAGACATTGAGAAACGTCAGGCTGACGTCCCCGACAGCATTATCTTCAAACAGGTTGGAGTTTTGCCGCAGATTCGGGTTTTCCGCAAAAGGAATAGTTAACTTCAACGCCTTGGAGCCATCCCCGATCGGGTGTTGGTAGAAAAACTCCAGCAGTCCGTTGTTCAAGTTCGGATTTATTTTGTTATACGAATATTGCAGACCCATCTGTGTGGTCAACTTGGTGGGGTTGGTCCCATTCTCGGCATCTGTCGAGTCGCTAAGTTGTCGTTGAATATCATCAAGATTTGCACCTTCCTGAGCCGACGTGGGAACCGAAAACAACAGGGCGCCCGAAAATACTGTTGCTGCGACGAATGTAACCTTTTTGGGGAATGCTAAGAAACCGGTCAGTTGCCTCGCTTTTCCGGTCATTCTCTTGCTCCCAAAACTAATCAACTTCCGGACTCTGCACCGCTTCAAAAAGCGATGCGCGCACGCAGACCCAACAGCGCGATCGTGTCTTCGGTTGGATTGAACGCCGGATTATGGATAATCTGGAAGCTCGGCGTAAGCTCGATGCCCTCGGTCAGCTGCCACTTCTGAAAGACCTCAACCGTGATTTGGTCGTCCAGCCCCGACCCAAATGTGTCTTCGTTAGGGCGGCTCCAGTTAACACCAACACCAAGAATATTGCGGCTTGGATCCTGCGTGTAGCCAAATCCAGCACTCAATGCGGCCTCATAGAGGCTACCGCCCCCTTCGGACCAGCCGCCGCGCAGAAATGGGAACCAATGATCGCCCACGATCTGGCTGACACTGAACGCCACACCATGGCCCTTTGGCGTTCCGGCCTTTTTGCGTTCATCAATCTGCCAGAACGTCAGGTGCGCGTTGTTGACGAAGCGCGCTTTTTGGCCCGTAGTCCAGCCGATCTCGACTGACTTAAAGGTCTCACCCTCACCGAAAAGCGTGTCCCATCCAGCAAGCGGATCCGAAGCATCCGCATTGGCATCCGCGATGCCCGCCGACACATATACATTTTCGTTCAGAAAATAGCCGGCCGCCACACCAAGGGAACCGTCCGGCAACCCGCCAATAGTGCCAGATCCGGTCTGAAATGCGAGATTGGAGAACCCGCTCCATGGGCTCGCAAGGGCATAAACATCCACGTAGTCCGTCACGTCCAGCCAGCCGACATAAGCAACACCGCGGCCCTGGGCGAAATTCTGCTCCCAGTAAAGGTGGGTTGTGCGCCATCCCTGGTCACTGAAGACCGAACTCACCAGTCCCGCATAGCCCAGCTCCGCACCGAAGCCGGTCACGGGAACATCCCCGAACTTGTGCCGGTTCTCGAATTTGAACACGAGACTACCGCTGTTCGCTGAACCACGGCCCGCCAGCTCCCAAGAACCGAAAAGCCGGAATGCGCCACCGCCAGCCGAGTCTTCGCCAAGGCTGGCAGAAGCGGTATATCCCAGGGCGTTGTAGTCGAAGCCGAAATCTAGACCGGTCTTCTCTTTAATCGTCGCTTTTCTGTCCGACCAGGTTTTCTGAAGGTCGACATCCAGTACATCGTCCTTTTCCTGATCGTCGGAGGCAAGCAAAGATGGCGTCGAGTCCGGCCCAGCAAGGACATCGCCGGCCGACTGAGCATGGAGCGAAACCGGCAGGCCGCAAAACAAGACCGAGGCAAATAGCCCAATCTTTGCGCGGTTCGTATATGAAACCGCATAGTAAGCCGGCGCGGATTTCTGTATGCAGAGGCTATTCATAAAGTATCCTTAAAAATTTTGCCGCCCTTCATGATGAAGCCCAGCCCACTCTCTGGTTCAGCCAGAAGTGAAATGTCTTCGAGCGGATTTCCGTTGACCAAAAGGAGGTCGCCGTAAGCACCTTCCTTGATGACCCCAAGCGGTCCGTCCAAGTAGGGGTGGCGTCGCCCAGACCGTTCAAAAAGCTCCGCATTCAAAGAGGTTGCCTGACGGAGAATATCGACTGGCTCGTAATAGGCAGTACGCGCCACAAACTCCTGACTCTGGAACGGACCAAGGTCGATCGTTCCCAAAATATCGGTCCCAAAGGCCATTTTAAGACCAAGCGCCTTAGAGCGTTCGTATCCGTTGGTCGCTCCTGCCTGTGCCTCAAGGTATTTTGGAACGGAACTCCCAGTCATTCCCGCCTGTTCAGGCCCCACGCTGAAAGACAAAAACTGGGTCGAAAAAAAGATGTCGGCGTCTTTCATCATTTGCATCGTTTCTTCGGACGCAAAGAGGCCATGTTCGATTGATCGTACACCTGCTTTGATAGCGTTTTGTATCGCCATATCGGTATAGGCGTGGATCGTTGCATAGGTGCCCCAATTTTTGGCAGCCTGAACGATCGCAGAGAGCTCTTCCTGAGTGTATTCTGTGACGTCTAGAGGGTCGTGTGCACCAGTAATTGAGCCAGAGCCCATGATCTTTATCTGGGTCGCGCCATATCTAAGTATTTCCCGGGCTGCTTTCTGCACCTCGGGCACACCGTCGGCAACAATCGTCCAACCCCGCAAATATGCGGGGTCTATCTGGTTGGTGAAATGCGGCGACAGATAATTCATCCTTGGATCGAAGTCACCATGGCCAGATGTCTGAGAAATGAAGAACCCTGACGGAAGTATTCGGGGACCCGGTACAACGCCACTGTCAATTGCCTGTTTGAGCCCGAAGGACGGACCGCCCATGTCGCGCACGGTTGTGAAACCGCGCATCAACATGCGCTCTGCGCTTTGAGCGGCCATGGCCCCCGTGTATTCTTGCGGGGACGCGTAAATCAGATTTTCAATGGTATCGTTCCACATGATGTGGACATGTGCGTCGCTCATTCCGGGCGTTAGTGTTCGCCCGTCGGCATCGACCACGGTGGCATCAGCGTCCGACAATGCCTCGCCCACCTCAGCGATCATCCCATCGCGCACCAAAACGTCGAGCCCGGTCATCAACTCTTCTGATGTTCCGTCAAAGATTTTTGCACCGCGGATAAGCGTGGCTTTGGTTGAAGGGACCTGCGCGCGTCCGGCATTTGGAAACACAGATGCTGCGGCACCCCCGGCAACGAAGGCTCTGCGATTGAGTTTCAACATCAACCATCTCCTGAAAAAATTTGCATCAATTAAAAACGATAACCGGCAACCACGCATTTGGGGCCATATTTCGAGGTCCAAATCTTTCACCTCGCCATCCGATATGAAAACTTCATGTGTCGCACGTCTAAGTTACGCGAGTGCAATTCGCAGTGTCCGAGGGACTGAAAGGCCCATTGTGCCAAGTAGGTGCACCGACAAGGCGTTGCAGTGCGGACTTCGGCAATGCAACCAATATTGAACGCGGAGCTGGAACTCAGGTGAAACTCGTTTTGATGTCAATCCAGCAACAACATGACGTCTTGTCACTAAGCCGAATTTTGAGCACCAGCTGCTGAAACGACCAACCGCACAGAATAATCATCTGCGCCGTTTCGAAGCCGGCAGCGGCTCAATTACGGAGGTCAAGTAAGAGGATCATCTCCCCATCAAATCAACCTGCACGAGATTTTCACACGATTTTTTGTCGTGACAGACATCAAGGCATGCTCCATTGTTGGTAAACACAATTTTTTTCGCCATCTGCGCAACTATATTGCGCAGGTTCTTCGGCTTGTTGTTGATTTCTGTAAAGATTGGTTTTTGATCTGCTGTGATAAGTGATTTTGATACACAATCTGGTTTGTTTGCCCCTTCGGACCTCGGGAGGACATTGGGCCTGCGCGCAATTTCAACTATGCGCGAGCAAAACATCGGGCTGCCGGTTGTCGAAGGCGGTATCGTGTTTTTGGGTAATCGCCGCCCAACGATGCGCGCTTTCAAGATGGCAGGACGAAATTGCGTGATCACGCGCATGCATGTGCCACAAGCTTATACCGCCTACAATGTTCCGGATCCAAATTGGATCACCCTGCATATCCCTCTTACGTGGAGCGGGGACTATGTTTTTGATGGATACCAAGTCAGCGAGGGCGATGCCTTTCTCGCAGACTGTTTGAACGGCTACTCGACAGCGGGCGAGAACCGTGACGCCATCACTTTGGGAGCAACACGCGAAGCAATTGAATCAGCAATGCGATCCATGAATGGCGGGTGTGATAGCTCTTTCGAATTTGGCGCATCTATTATTCAGCCGAGCACTGTCCTGTTGCAAGCCGTTGCGGGGCAGATCCACGCCGCGATGGAGGTGGAGCGTTCACTAGGGGCTCGCCAAGAATTACATTTTATGCCTGAAGTTGCTGAGCGCGACTTCATAGATGTTTTGGCTATGGAATTCCGTTCGGCCGAAAGTGCGAACGCAGTAACAAGAGGACTAAGCCGTCGCGCCGTAGATGTGGTTGCCGAGGCACGCCAGCTTACACTCGCGCACTCTAGTTCCGTACCCAGTCTTTCAGAAATCTGCGCGATAACGCGTGTCGGTCAAACCCGTCTCTTTGAGTGTTTTCAAGAGGTTCACGGCTTGGCGCCGTACAAATGCCTTATGGCATTCAGGCTGAGCGCCGCACGCGAAAGATTAACCGACAAAGACAATCCGCCACACTCGGTGAAGCAAGTCGCTCTGGAAACGGGTTTCACCAAATCAGGGCGTTTTGCGGAGTGTTTTCTCAGACAGTTCGGTGAACTCCCATCTGAGGTTCTTAATCAAACCCAAAACGAGGCGTTGATGAACACATGACAAACGAGACAACAGTTATTTGCGAGGGCTTAGTTTGGCCTGAAAGCCCGCGCTGGCATGCTGGAGAGCTTTGGATAACGGAGGCCTTTGCGGAAAAGTCTGGAGTTAGGTCTGTCTCTCTAGATGGAACGCAAACACTACATATCCCGGTCTCTGGTGGACCCGCTGGAATGGATTTTCTGTCCGATGGTACGGCGGTGTTAGCTGCTGCGTTCGATCGAAAAATCCTCAAGCGCGGCCCTGATGACGAAGCGTTCTCAACCTTCCTTGATCTTGACGGCATTGCAGCTTACCCCAATGAATTGATTGTTGGGCCAGGCGACCGAATTTTCATCGCAGACAGCGGCTTTCAGGTCGGTGTCGATCCTTACCAGTCAGGGCGACTTATTGTTGTGGAAACAGACGGAACCGCAAGTGTTCTCTGCGACGAGCTGCCCTTTCCAAACGGCCTTGCTATCACGCCCGACGGGCGAACGCTGACCATGGCAGAGTCATTCGCAGGCCGCCTGTCGCAATTGAAATTTGGCTCTGATAACAGTCTCTTGGAACACTATGTACACGTCGCCTTTGATAACCTCGGCGTGATTGAAGACTTCGAAGCAACCTTCACACGCAAGTCCGCTCCAGACGGAATATGTCTAGACGAAGCTGGTAACATATGGGTTGCTAACCCGCTTGAGGCCAAAGTCCGATGTATCTCTCCTACGGGTAAGCAGGTTGATGAGGTTGTGATCTCTCAAGGTGGAATTGCATGTATGCTCGGTGGCCAAAATGGCACAACCCTCTTTGTTTGCACCGGTGATCCACTTGCGATGGCGCAACAAAACGGCCGAATAGAGATAGCAGAAGTCGATGTTCGCGGCGCGGGTTATCCACGATCCGTCATCCCCCAATAGCATGTTAAGTCATTGGTCTGGACCAGACTGCATGAGCCAACGAGAAATTTTCCCTTAATACGTAGATCGCTCACTTCTCAATTCGGCGTGGCCAAAATGAAAGAGGCTCATCGCCTCTGGCACTGCGAAGGAGGGATAGATCAATATCACTCAGTGTCTGATTCAGGCGAGTGTGCTGGCTTCAAAGCCTCTGTGCTTGCGGCCTTATCCTTTAAAACTCTCTCATTCTCAACATGGGTTAGAGCCCGAGCAAATTGTGTAAACAACAAAACGAAAACCCCCACTCCGACAAAGATGTAAACGACGGTAAAAATCTTCCCCAGATCAGTCTGCGGCGACAGATCGCCCAGACCTACCGTGGATACTGTGGTGGCGCTGAAATAGAGTGAGTCCGTCCAACTCCAGCCTTCTACGCTACGATAAAACACGGTGCCTGAAAAAAGAATCAATGATGCGAGCACAAATCCAGCTCGAAAATCGGGAATGCTCCAAGAGCGTCCAATTGCCTTAAGTAGGCGAAGTAAATTCAGGCCAAGCGACATCATGAACAAGGGTGCTCCCACCAAACCAAGTGTCCTACAAAACCAATTGATGCACGAGATTTCAGGTGTAGGCAATGACGGTATATTTTGGGAATGTCAGGGGCGGTCCGAACCTGTGGTACTTTCGACAGAACAGGAGACCGCGGAGCGCCGGGTCAAAGCCAAACTTTGGAAGGATCGAGCCGAAACACCGCAAAGCATTGAAAGATGGGCAGTGGACCTAGTGCACAACCAACTTGCCGGACGCCCAAATATACGTGTGCTGCCTAAAGTGAGGCAACCATTTCGGGCAGGTTTGCAGCGTTTCTATGGTGCATCCTGTTTATGCATCTGCCGATTTTTGTATCTCCGCTTGTGCGACGAACACAGACAACGCGCGCATCCAGCCGAAACATAACGTCGTTTTTGGGCTGGTGCAGCCCTATCCATGGACACCTGAACGGCGGCTTTTCCCAGGCCAGCGCCGTCCCGCAAAATAAACTTCCGCACGGCAAGCCGAATGGCCTGTGTGGATAGCTCCTGCATAGCAAGACATTTTTGACGTAATTTTGCACTGGTCAGAAGCAGACGTGTGTCCGGCCTGTTTGCGCGGCACTCGTAGCCTCTGGCCCTAATGATTTCCGCGGCCAAGTCCCAAACGGCTTATCGAACAACAATGTGTCCCGGACATTCGACGGGGTGTCTTGGTTGGCGGGCTGACTGTGCGCCATCATTTCAAAGGTCTTTCTGTCTCGGGTGTTACTTTTCTTAGGCTGCGTGAGGTCGATAATATTCGTTCTTGGTCAGCACCGCCCAGACAATGCGTGCGGTCTTGTTCGCCATCGCGACGGTCGCCAGTCGAGCGGGCTTGCGCTCGAGAAGACCGATCGCCCATGGATCGACGCGGTCAGGATTCACTTTCATTTGTCGCAATCGCGCGGTCATGCCGGTCACCAAAAGGCGCCGGATGTACCGGTCGCCCATCTTTGTAATGCGCCCTAATCTTTCCTTTCCGCCGCTCGAAAAGTTCAAGGGCGTCAGACCAAACCATGCCGCAAATTGTCGACCATTCTTGAACTGTTTAGCATCGCCGACTGTCGCAACAATGGCTGAAGCAGTGACAGGCCCAACGCCTGGGATCGTCCGCAGAAGCATAACCCATTTGTCCAGTTTTGAGTGAAGCCGCATGCGCATCACGTACCGACGGAACCGGAGGTGCATCGCAACCAGTTGGTGGCTGAGTTGTCTGAGAACATCGATTGCGATCTGCGGTAGGGCCGGGTTCTCTCCTTCGAGAACACCTTAGGCGTATTTGACCGCGGCTCCGGTTCCTTGTGGTATGATGACACCAAACTCGGCGAGCAGGCTGCGAGGGACTGTTGCGTTAATCTTCCGAGGTCGGATTGATGCGGTCGAATGCCTTCGGATCAAGCGGTCTCAAACAGCCGCGCGATGAACTGGATCTCCGCGATGACGCCTGGTTGCTTGTAATAGATGTGGCCGCGTTTGATGGTTCGTATTGTTTCTCTGCCGCTCAGGGTCGCCTTTGCTGATCGCAAGGATTGAAAGCTTTGGCGGTATTCGAGCAACCGTTTCAGTGCCGCATGATCGCTCTCAATCAGATTGTTTCGCCACTTTCGGTCAATGTGCCGAATGCTGTCGAAGCGCGGATCATAACGACGATTAATTTCGTGAATCACACGCCGATAGGCGGGGGCTTTATCAGTCACGATGGTCACGGGCCTGTGCAAGCGGACGCGTTCAATGGCCCTGTTCAGAAAGGCCTTGGCGGCTTTTGCATCTCGCCGGGCTGTGAGCCAGAAGTCAACCATCTGGCCGTTGGCGTCGACAGCGCGCCAAAGGTAGCGCCACTTGCCACCGACGCGGATGTAGGTTTTATCTACGTGCCAGTCGACGCTAGCACGGCGCAGGTGTTTCTCAGTTCGTTTGGCCAGGTCAGGGCCGAACTTCTGAACCCACCGAAAGACTGTCGACCTGTCAACGTCTACGCCCCGTTCGGCCAGCAGATCGACAACGTCTTGGTAGGACAGTGGAAACCGAAGATACCAACGAACAGCGCACAGAATAATCTTACGCGGGAAGCGGAGGTGTTTGAATGGCGATTTACGGGACATTAGCAACCCCAACACACTGAAAGTCACCAAAGTTGCCGATTAATGCAACAGTCCCGTTTACAATGGCCGCTCTAGTGACCTCGGCTGCAGTGCAAAGATGGCCGTGCTGCAAGTGCGAGCAAATGCTGCGTCAGTAATATCCGCGAAAGCAAACGGCAACTCCGTCCGCGTTGCGGTCGCACACGTCAACGGCAGCGAAGGGTCGTTTTCCAAAAATCCTGTACGGAAGATTCCATCCCGCCCTGTTTTGCGCCGAGCCTGAATTTAGCCCTGTTGCATCAATAAATACCTTCTGCTCGGCAATTACAGACTGTGTCCATCATACTCATGGACGTGGGTAGCCTGTTCGCGGGTATGGGCAATCTCTTGCACCACGGCGGCAATCTTGCTGGATGAAACCTGGTGCAGCTCACCGACAACGGTCTCGGCGCGCTCGTAGCTGTCCGGAACGCCTTGGCTGTTGAAGTGGGCAGCAGCGGTGGAAATGTCCGCGCCTTTCCAAGTCGCCGTTGTGCCGACTGAAACGCTGTCATGATCGTTGTAGCGAGCCAGGAACTTGTTTCCATCGAGTCCGAAGCTGTTGGCGGTTGCAACAATGTCGTCACGCACTGCCAGCCATTTTTCGGCGTCGGACGGGTCCAGGTTGTCCAACTCGGCCGCATTCATGGATGTGGTGTAACTGTCATCAGTAACAGCGTACGCCTGCAGGTCAGTGTCGTATGGGCGCAATTCTGCAACATCGCCCTTTAGCTCGCCGATCTGCACGTCCATGGCGGCACGTAAGTGCGGATCTTCGACCTCTCGTGCAAGAGCTTCCATATTCTCGATAGAGTTCACAATATCCTTGGTCTGCTGTTCGTAGTTCTCAAAACCGGCCTGCCCCAGAGCGGATTGCATATACTGAACATAGCGATCACCGGGAGACTGGTATTCGTCGGAATCCTGAAAACCTTTGTCGCCGGACAGATCCGCAAGGGACGAATAGTAGGGGTGAAACAGGTCGTATTCCTGAGCATCGTTCATGTGCTGAGAAACCAAAGCCTGCATATCGCTCAGATCAACGGGCTCCCCTGACCGCTCCGCAGGCTCTAACTCGATTTTCAGTTCTTCGACCAGATCTTGTTGCGCCGTATGTTCATCTACACGACGGCTCGCCTGGTCCTCGATGTCGAAGCTGTTTGAAGCGATGGCGGCACGATCATAGCCCATCGCCCGCTGTTCTTTCTTGATAATGTTGATCTGCTCTGAAACGCGATCCTCGCGCGGGGCGGATTGATCAAATTGGGAATAGGGTGCGAAGTGTTCGACTTCGTTCAAAAGATAGTCTGTACGCGAAACCATAGTTGTTCCTTGGCGAGCTGATGGAAAACTCTGTGAGGGTTCTGCCTGGGGCGTTGGCGCGCTCATCAGGCAGACCGGGTGAAGTGTTATAAACTGTGTCCGTCATCGTCACCGCGCCCTTGCAACAGCGGGTGTGTTGCGTGGGCGTGAACCTCTGAGAGTTCTTCTGAGATTGCGATGATCTTGGAAGAAGCAAGCTGGTGCAGCTCGTCAACAACGGCCTCCGCGCGGTCGTGGCTGTCCGACAATCCTTGAGCCTGGAAGTGGGCTGCGGCGGTCGAAATATCGTCGCTGCGCCATCCCATTGTTGTGCCCAAAGTGACGTTCTGATGGTCGCCAAAACGGGCAACGAACGCCTCACCATCGAGGCCGTAGCTGCTGGCCGTGTCGCTGACTTCGTTGCGGATCGCCGCCCACTTGTCGGCCTCTGGGTAATCCAAGACATCCATTTCGGCGGTGCCCGTTCCCATCATCGTTGAATAGCTACGGTCCTCGATGATGAAGGCTTGAAGGTCCGGATCGTTGGTGCGCAGATCCGCCACGTCGCCCTTCAGCTCGCCAATCTGAATATCCATAGCGACACGCAAATGAGGGTCGTCAACCTCACGGGCCAGCCCTTCCATCTTGTCGATGGATTGCAACAAATCTTTGGTCTGAGTCTGGAAGTCCTCATAGGCCCCCTCACCCAAGGTGTCCTGCATATAGACCTCGTAGCGGCGTGCTGCCGGGGCATAATCAGCGGACGCCTGGAACGCCTTGTCATCGACAATATCAGCAAGGGCAGACAGATACGGATGGCTCTGTTCGTTGTCCCGAACGTCGCTGATATGGGCAACAACCTTAGCCTTCAGCTCGGGTGCTATTGTTAACTCAGAACCGCCTAATTCGATGTGTCGCCGCAAGTTGCTCATGACTTCGGGCGACACGTAAGACGGGTCTCCTGGCTCGCCGTAATCATCAAAATGATGGGCCTGATCCAGCAGATGTTCCATTCTCGATACCATAGGTTCCTCTCCTTCAACGAGCATGATGGCGTACTCTTCGATCCGGTCTTTGACGGCGTTGGCGCGCTCATCAAACAGATCCGACATTCTTGCGATGGATAGAGTCATCACATCGGCGGCCATGTCGCGGGCCATAACTTCGACTTCCGGAGTGCTTTCAACAACCGACATTCCGGCCTGAACTTTCCAAGTGTCGGTCTCAACTTCCTGCCGCAAACCGCGTTCAACGCGGGTCGTCGCGGTCAGCTCAATTCCGTATTCCTCAGCGACCTCGACCTGGATAGAGCGCTGAACGTCGATGTTCATTTCGCTGCTCATTCCCATAGCCAACCACTGCCCACGTTCGACGCCTCGGTTGTTCACAACGATGTGGACATGGGGGTTGTCAGTGTCGTTGTGGAACACCGTCAGGTAGTCCCAGGTATCGCCAAAATCACCGCTTCCAAACAGACGATCTGCAAACTCAAGACCCGCCTCATGAGCCGCATCCGGATAAGTCCCTTCCGGGAAGGATACGATCATATGGCGGGTATATCCGTAGTTGGTTTTCCCGTTGAAATCCTCTGCCCAAGTCTCGATCAAATCACTGACCTGATCGGCATCGAGCGGGGTAACGCCATTGTCTCGGATGTCCAACACACCCTCTGCCCTGACGGTCAGATAGTTGATCTGGCGGCGCAGCTCATGCGCGTTGTTCACCCCGCCTTTGCGGACGTGTTTCACAACCGCCTCGGGCTTTCCGAGCACGGCACCAAGCCGCGCCTTGATGGACGACGCCCGCGAAACCATGAACTTCATACGCTTGGCTGTCTGCAGTTGCTGATTGATCCGCTTGGAACGATCGACACCCTTCTGAGCCTCACGGAAGGCAAGTTCCAGGAAGTCTCCGGCTGTCAGACCGTGGGCTGCGGCGTTCATTTTTCTGGTGTCCAATCGTCGTCGCGCAAGATCCGGCGAATGGCGGATTCTGGCTCTCGGTTTCGGCGGGCCGCTGTGATCATCGCCTTCAAATCTTGCCGGTGCTGGATGATCGCGCGATGGAGATCTTCGACATCGCGGCGGTCGTCATCCGTCCAGATCACCGTGCCGCGCTTAGCCGATTTCGCAAGCTGATTGAGGTTGGTGTATCCACCCTGAACCTGCCGCAAGTGCTTCTGCCAGAGATCCACAACAGCAGGGTCGGGATCGAGATAACCGATCAACCGATAGATCAGACGCTGGATGATCTGATTGCGGCTCTTGGCTCCCAGCACACTTACAGCTGCCTCCAAACGCTCCAGCGCATCCACTGGCAAGCGTACGGAAAAGACAGTGGTATCGGCGGGCTTGCTCAATGCATACCTCTGGTTGTATTTTCAGTTTGTAACACAACTACCTTATCCTGTCATACTCTCCAAGAGGAAACCGGGGGTGATTTTAGAAATCCGCATTTTCTAAAATTGCCCTCGGAACAGTTTTGCTCTTGGAGGCAATCTCCACGCCGGGAAAAGGGTCCCGCCCCTTTTCCAGCCAGCAGGCGTGGGTGCCGGTGGACTGGCGCAGGGCAATCACGCAAAGCGTGGGCTGCCCCGAACAGCGCCCGTCACATACCGGCACGTTCAAGGTCAGTATGGCATTATTCGCGCGCCTCAGCGCGCTCTGTTTCCCGCCGCATGCGCGGCGGGTGTGGCAGGGTTGAGAGCTGCCGCACCGCGGAAGGTCACCGCCCCTGCCCGGTCCTTGGACCGCGCGCCACACGTGGCGCATCTGTGGTCCGGGTTTTGGCCGGAGCAGAAGAAAGGGCGGCTTGTGCCGCCCTGCCCTTATGTCATTCGGTGACGGGATCGTCATCGGTGCGCTTCGGGAAGGCCACCATCTCGACGCCGGGGAACATGCTGTGCTTGACCTGGATCGAGGTGATGTTGCCAGTCTCATCGGTGTTGACGAAGAGAACCCCGCAACGATCCCAGAAGTTTTTGCCTTCTTTTTCACCGGTCTTGACGTTCAGTTTCAGAGTTTGAGTTGCCATTGTTTGATCCTCGCTATGACGTGTTTCGGTGAACATGGGAAAAGCGGGCATCAAGGGGACGTCAGCAGGGAATTTGGTCCGCGCGGAATGCGCCGCAGGCGCAGGGGAAATCCCCTGTTGAAGCGCGATGCCCGGACCGGGCACCGCGCGTCTTCCCCGACTGCCCGCTTATGTTCATCCCTTCAGAAACACGGCAGCCTAGGATTTTCTGAGGCAACGAGTTTGAAACTGTCAGGCCAAGTGAAAAGGCAAAAATTTCTGGGATCGTTGCACGCGGGTCATTTGAACGTAGCGATGTAGTTTATGGCAGCAACATTGCTTCGGTCCGACGCAGGCGCGGCGCACAGTTTCGAGTGCGGAGTGCGGGGTGTCCTTTCTCAACCGGTATGACACTCGTCCTAAAGAATGGAGGGCCGCTAGCGGTGCAAGTCGCCCTGTTGAATTGGCGGAGGCCAAAGACCGGACGGTCCGGCCCTAGTCCGCGCTTGCGCGGATCAGGTGATCAGCCGGACTCAATTTGGCGGGGTGGAATCTGACCAAATAACTTCCGCCACCACTCAGACTTGAGCTTCGCTGCCAGAAGCAGAATTGCCTGGTCCAGGCTCATCGGGCGAACTGGAGCACGAAGCTTTCAAGGAAAGGGTACCTGTTCATCCGAAAGTCTTGAACGCACTTGAGCAATATCAATGGCCGGCTAACTGGACGCACTGGTTGTCACCCATCCACACTCAAATTCATTCCGGATTGCGAATGCCCGCTCCCATCAAAACCGGCATCGTCCGCGCATCAGAATTGATTTCGAATACTTGTTCGACCCGAATGGAGCCTAGTCGTGCCGCCTCCAGCGCGGCCTTCATTTGGTTCAGCGTCAATCCAAAGCCGTCATCATCTGACGCTTGCCAATCCCACTGCACAAAATGCCCACCCTTGTTGAGCAAACCCGCCAGTACTGCCACGGCGCCACTGTAATCTGGAAGAAAGGCGCAAACGGAAGACGCGCAGATCAAATCGAATTCTGAAAACTCATTCCCTAATTCCGGAACATCTCCAGCCAGCATATCTCCGTGAACGGCCCTGACATTGTGCAGCTGTTTGTTCTGAAGGACGTCAATCATATTCTCCGAAGTATCAACCGCGAAAACTTCCGCCACATGCGGTGCAATTTTCTCCGCCAGCAATCCGGTACCACATCCAAAGTCGAGCACGCGTTTTGATCGCCAATCCTTCCCACGAAGATTCAAGTGGTCGTCGAGCGAGGCAAAAGCGTGGTTTGCGTAGCGTCTAACGTCGCTGTTGTCGTCCCAGCCATCCGCATAGTCGTTCCAGTCATCGGTCATGTTGCTTACGCTTCCTTGTGGGATTTCATCGGCTCCAACACATCTACGCTGAGGCAGACGCATCGATACGAACGCGCGACATTGGCTAGGTTGGCGACAACAGTCAACATGGGTTTGGAACGGCATATGGAAGGAATAGAGGCGACTTCGGCAAGCCTCTGCCGACAATCTTTCCCGCAAGAAAGAGGCCCACCGAAGCGGGCCACAAGTTTAACCGAAGGAAAGTCTCGAGGTATTGAAACCAGGCTAACGCTTGCGCGCGCGATCGACAACACCGTCGGCTGATATCGTAGCGATCCTATCCTCGGTGCGGCGGGTCATTTCCACCCCGTCACCCGTCATATGCGCCTCGGCAAACTCGGTGAACTTGAAGATACTGCCATCGGCTTCAACATGGGTTTCATCTTCCGCCGAGCGGCGTATGACCGACCCGTCATGTCGGATTTCGATGATCGTGTTGTCGGCCATGCGGACCGTCACAGAATGCTCATCCACGGCGACACCCTGCCACCACATTTCCGCATCGCGGCGCACAACAATACGGTTCGGATGCAGCTTGATCTGCACGTCCTGTGCCGCCTCTGGATCAGCCGCTTTCACAACAACGATGGCCTCTTGCGCGCTGGGGTCACCATGGATCGACGCGCTCCCGTTTTTCGGCGGCCAGAGCTTTGGCTGTTCGCGCGGTTTGCCCTTCTGATCCGTATGAAACCCGACAAACATCTGCGCGGATTTCCAGACACGGCGAGCGGCTTTTTCGAGCTTGTTCGAAGTGGTGTCCATGGGTCTATCCAAATCCGTTTTGATCAAGTGATCGCTTTTGAGAATGAGCCGGGTGACCGACCTCTGTTAGCTATGCGCGACGGGGTGTTCACGCAATGCCACTTTGAGTTTTCCTCATTGAGGATGACACAGCCAGAGATTGATAGGCAGGGCGCTGTGCGCCCTGCCCCATTGGGTTCAGAAGCAATCCGGCACCCAAGCGTCGATGTTCGCTTTCTGTGCCTCTGACACACCCAATGCCACCTGATGTTCTGCATCGTTGAACAGCTTGTGCATCGCCTCGTTCTTCGCGCCTTTCTTGGATTTCGCAAAGGCTTTGAACATATCCGTGTCGCCATGCAGGTCCAGCAGGTCCTTGTAGAGATCATCCAGTTGCCAGCCTTTCAGCCGTTTGAAGCAGTTCTCAGCAGAGGGGGTCCAGATCGCGCGCATGCCGGCACCAATCTCAGCCTCGATCTCGCCCATGAACTCCGGGCGTTGGGTCAGGAACCGCCGGGCCAGAAAAGCTGTGATCTCTCCATTGCGGGTCTTCTTGCCCAGATCGCGAAACGCTTTGAACGCCTCTACGTTGCCTTGTGCGGCCATTTCGTGGAACTGATCATAGGCTGCCTCTGCTGCCGCATCCCGCTCCCCGCCAAGACGCGGGTCGAGGATGAACTGGTCGTCGATTTCCGGCGTATTCCGTTCAGCGCCGCCAAAGCCAAACAAGGTGCTGGTCAGACCGGAGGCCGGGGTGGTGAAGAACGCAAACAGGCTCAGCACATAGTCAGGCTTGTCCAGCAAAGCCGTTTGAACCGCCGCCAGCCGGATCGCCACCATGTCGTCGATGAACTTCTGCGAATAGGCAGGTTTTGGTTTCTCTTTGGCCTCGGACTCTTTGACCGGGGCCAGAATACCGGCCTCAATGGCGGCCTGGAGATGTTCCGCCGCGACATAGGCCGAGGATGTTTTGATCTCGCCAGTGTTGCCGACATAGACAAACACACCGGACAGCATGCGCTGATCGTCGGAGTAAAACGGCGCGGCATAGTCTTCGAGCGCTGCAAGCTCCTTTTCGCCATCTTCATCCAGAGCCTCAGCCTCATAGAGTTCGGCCAGTTCGTCATACCGCTCGGCCTGTTCTTCGGTGAAGTCCCGGCTCACCATCTCCAGACGGTGCATGCCTTCACTTCCCGAGAACCGATAGGGAATGTAGCTTTCGTCATGGGTGTCCACCCAGTCCCAGCCTTCCGCTTCGCGCAGCTTTTCTGCTTCTGTCGCCAGTTTCTCAGCAAAGAGACGGTCCAGTAGCTCACCTTCATTGAACAGGGTCTCATCGGCAAAGAGATCGGTGGTGACCGTGCCGCCGGCTTCAACATAAGCCTCCTGCCCGACAAACACAGCCTTGCGGTTGGTGCTGCTGACAGCCTCAGAGGTCAGGGCCTGTTTGACATCATGCTCACTAAACCACCGACACTCTTTGGCCTGTTCCAGCACCTCCAGAATTTTCTCTTCCTCGGTGCTGACTGTCATGGCCTTGGCCAGCCCCATGCTGATCTCATCGGCTTTGAGCGCGTCCAATACGGCGGCAGGCAGACCGGCCAATGCGAGGCGGCGGCGCACATGGGCTTCGGTCACGCCGAACGCGTTGCTGATCTTGGCAACAGACAGGGATTTCTCCGCCATCTTGCCATAGGCGCGGACCTCGTCCACCGGGTCCAGTTCTTCGCGGGCAGTATTCTCTGCATTGGCCCATTGCTCGGCCACAAACGGATTGTCTGTGATCTTCACGGGAACCTGTGCCAGATCGGCCCGCTCGGTCACAGCGATGGTCAAAGCCCGCAGGCGGCGACCACCAGCGACGATGGCAACTTTGCCATCTGCGTCGCGCAGACCGCTGAGGTTCTGGATCAGGCCGCACATGACAAGACTGTCGGCCAACAAGGCAATGCCTTCTTCGGCAACCTCCTGTCGCGGGTTGATGTCCGACAGGTACAGATCAGACAGAGCGACGGTTTCGATGGTTTCCGGTGCGGTGAATGTTTCGAGTTTGCTCATGGGGCAAATCCTTGTTTGAGTGTTTTGCTTTGTGTTAAGGGTGCCCTACCCCTCGTGGGGGTAGAGCGAGGCCGCTTAAACGGCTGCGTTTTGGATCAGGAAGCGGCGTCCGATGTCGAAGTCATCGCCCTTCCTGATTAGCGCCCACGCTTCTGCGATACGCTGCTGCAAGATTTCATTGCTCATGGTGTTCACCTCCTTTCTGGTTTGGGATTGGGATCAGTATTCGCTGGGGCACATGATGGTCAGGACGCGACGCGTCACTGCGGGGTCAAACGGGCGGTCGGAGCCGTATGTGTAATCCGCGTCGTAAAGATCGATTTTCCAGAACAGCTTTTGGCCGCTGACGATCACCGTCCCGAATGTGTGATCACCATAAGGGTCATTGCCTTCATCGAACTGGTCATCCGACGCCACCGCCTTCAAAGCTGCGGTCTGGAACTCCATCCCTTCGCCTGACACGCCGGGTGTGACGAGAACTTGACCCTGAATGCCGTTGGAGTGCATCTCAATCGCTGTAGTCGGATCGATCAGGGCTTTCCGAAACAGGTCATTCTGGACCGCAATCTCTGCCGCCTGAAGGCTGGTGTCATTTTCGATGTCATTTGTCGTCTCAAGGTTCAAAACCGTCTCTCCTCTCATGGTGTGACCTCCGGGGCTGATCCCCTTTGGTGCTGGTTTTGAGCCGAGCCCTGAAAGGGCGTCGTCTCTAAAACCTGCCCCGTGGCGAACGCGGAGAGGGGCGAGACAGGACAAATCGACAAGAGTGGTGCGGCCCGCAGCGCAACGCGCGAGGACACGGTCTTGTCTATTTGTCTTGTCCGAGGGGGGAGGCCGCGCCTTCCCCCTGACGTCGGGGGGGCGTTTGGCTTGCCCAAATCCCGCCTGACCAACAAAAAAGAAGCCAAAGGATCTTTGATCCTGCGGGAGCGCAAAAGGGATCGTCACCCGAACGGGCAGATCACCACGGCATGGACCGACCATGACCCAAAGCCCCTGCCCGGCTCGCAAGAGACGGTTCAGGGGCTACTGGGACAGGGAGATCATTCTGGGGTGTTCTGGGTGGAAGCCGGCATGCCGACTGAAACCTAGAGCCCGGTCACGAGCCAGCTGGCTCGGGATTTGCCAAGGGACAAAGGCCGCAGCCCGAAATCACTCACCGACCGGAACATACCCTCGTCGGAGCTTTTGCTTTTCAAGGTTATGAAGCGCTTCACTAGCTTGGGCTGCGTCTTCGTACGTCACCAACATGGCTTGCCCGTTTGTGCCGATACGTCCCCAGGTACGAAGAACAGAAACTTCGCCAAACAACGTCGGCTGCAACTCTATTCCATAGAACCGCGCCATGTTAACGTCGGGGTCCACATGGATCAGGTGGACAGGTGTCGTTGCTGTCAGTTCCATGACGCGATTGTCGGTCAATTCAGCCCTTCTGTCCAATGACATTGCGAAATCAATTCCCGGGAAAGGACCCTGATCCTGAACGGAAAATGACATCGAATGCATCCGCTACTACTATAGCTGACCAATATGTAGGTAATAGGATCTGCCATGTTTCGTTTTCTACTATTTGCTTTCGTGATGGGTCTTGCCGCCAACGCGGGTGCGGCGCAGACACCGCCTTCGGCTGATGAGGTCGCGCAATACGACGGTCTCTTCGCAGCCGCTCACACCGGCAACGAAGAAATGATCCGGCAACTCGTTGCGGCAGGGGCAAACGTCAACGCGCGGGACTCGTGGGGTCGCACACCAGCCCATGTGGCCGCGTTTGCTTCAGAGGACGAGGCATTGAGTGCACTGGCTGAGGCTGGCGCCGACATGAATGCACTTGAAGATCAGGCCTACGACGTGGTCACGATTGCGGCCGTTGCAAATGATCCGGAACTGATGACGCTCGCCATTGAGCTCGGCAACGATCCCGGCCTCACGACCAGCCCTTATGACGGAACCGCTCTTATCGCGGCCGCGCATCTCGGTCATGTCGAGATTGTCAGACGGCTGATCGCCGCCGGCGCGCCTCTGGACCATGTGAACAATCTTCATTGGACAGCCGTTATCGAAGCCGTTGTGCTTGGCGACGGCGGCCCGGATCATCTTGCGGTTCTGGATGCCTTATTGGCTGCGGGTGCTGACAGATCGCTTGCCGATCGTAACGGAATTACCCCACTCGAACACGCCGAACTTCGCGGATTTTCCGAGATGGCAGAGCGGCTGAGAACAGAGGATTGAGGCCTGTCCGGCAGGCGGAAGCGGTGAGTTTCACCGGACAGGCACCGATGGCAGCTTGGATATGACCGACCTCGGGTCAAGGTCTCGGCGTGGTAGAGTGGCGACAAAGATGAAGACATCCCAAGGACAACGGCAAAATGAACAAGATCGGAAAAAGTAAACAGGTCGGCTACAGCGCGCTTGTTTGCGCGAGGCGCAGCTTTCTTGCTGCATCAGGCTTTGGCGCGCTGACGGTCGGCTTGAGTGGCTCTGTCCTGGGCCAAACTTCTTCGGGTGCGGACGACGCTATACCTCAGCC
Source organism: Ruegeria sp. CDSB013 (assembly GCF_059611165.1). NCBI lineage: Bacteria > Pseudomonadati > Pseudomonadota > Alphaproteobacteria > Rhodobacterales > Roseobacteraceae > Ruegeria > Ruegeria sp. CDSB013. Next base: position 36,720 of record NZ_JBXWPA010000018.1, read on the forward strand.
AAGTGATCCCAAAGATGCCTCATTCATGGAGCGCGCCTTCGAGATGCGTCAGTATGCGATTGACCATGGAGATCAAGGGTATGGCGCAGTTGTGGTGCGCGACAATGTCATTATTGGCCAGTCATGGAGCAGGGTCATCTTGGATCAAGACCCCACGGCCCACGCTGAAATGGCCGCGATCAGGGATGCCGCGCGACGCCTTAATCACCGAGATTTGACCGGATCGGTCATGTACTCATCCTCCCGACCATGTCCCATGTGTGAAGCCGCGGCATACTGGGCTGGAGTCCGCCTGATGTTCTACGGCCGGAAAATCACGAGCGCAAGTTCCCCGAAGCTTTGCAGTTAGTATGGTTCTCAGCCATCAGCAACGTTTCATTTTGCATTCGCCTCCCACGGTGGGAAGTCCGGCCCATATCAGTCGTTCAAGAACCCTGTGCCGAACGGCCGGTTTGGCCCGAAATATTCGATCTTGTACTCTTTCGGCATTGCCCGCAGTCAAAGAAACCAACCCACAGAAAAGCTATCCACAACAGCCGTCCCCTAACTGGATAGGAGGACACGGAACGGTAGCGTAGGAGCAAAAAACACAGCAATCGCCTTCTAAAGGCTTCAAGACTGCCCTGCACGACTTGCAATCATAATACCACTGGCACGCTTCGGTTGGCATTTTCTCGGTTTCAATGTGCCCGCACTCAGGGCAAGTCAAAGTGCTATCCAGCACCACAGTTTGTTTTGTCATTGTCTCACATCTGCATGATTAGATAATCGTTGATTTGAGCCTCATTGAACACGATGACCCATGCCAGCGCGGTGATCGCTGAGCTTCCAACAAGCCACCATTTCAGATTTGCCATCGTCCCGTTTCGATGCGCTACGATCCATGAAACCGCGACCAGCGCTGTTGAGATGGCGAGAACATAGTAGCTTGCCGCCGCTATTCTTCCGAATACCGCCAACCAACTGCCACCCAAGCCTAACAACATCATGGCCATTGGAAGAACACAGCATGCCGCCACCCCCAGAGCGGAAACCGATCCCAGGTAGCTGAATGTCACATACTTCTTCATCTCTCGCTCCTTGGGTAGGCGATTTGATTGTGTTGAGGCACCGGCATTCAGAGCGTATAACTCCTGTAGTTACTACAGGATCAAGAGGGGACACTTCACATGATTGCGATAGGTGAGGCTTCCCGGCAATCCGGGGTCGGAGTAGAAACCATCCGCTATTACGAACGCGAAGGTATCGTACCAAGACCCGCACGAGCTCTGAACAATCGTCGCCTCTATTCCGCAAACGATGTGGGTAGACTTCGGTTTTTGAAGAAATGCCGCGACCTGGGGTTTCCTCTATCTGACGCAAAGGCGCTTTTGGAGCTGTCAGAAGGAAGTGCGGAAGACTGCCGGTCAGTGAAAGAATTGGCCGAGGCACACATTGCCAGCGTTCGAAGCAAGATTGATGAGCTCAGACGCCTGGAGCACGCCTTGAGTGAGCTTACGGCCAATTGTGATAGCGGAAACGTTCAATGCCCGATGCTGCAAAGACTGAGAACGATGGACAATATCTGACTCTGGCCGCTGGGCGGAATCAAAGGGTCTGAGATTTAGCCAGATCGCGTCAGACCAAGGTCTGTGGTGCGGTAACAGATTGTAGTTCATAGTCGATTTCACGATGAGAGCGAAAGTAGCTGACCTGATGATTGGCAATTGGTCGTTGTCGCGAGTCTTCCTTGCGACCAGCATCGTTGTGATGGGCACCGCGACCGCAATAGTCGGGGTCTGGGTGTCAAATCGAATTCAGAACGCCGTCGTGCAAAACTCCGCCAATTCCGCAGCGCTGTATATGGAAAGCGTAGTATCCCCGCTCAGCCAGGAATTGGCACATGGCGACCATCTTTCTGAGCAGGCAAGCCGAGCGCTGGACGAGATTTTCATGACCCAGCCAATGCGTGACCGCATCGTCTCCTACAAATTCTGGAAGCAAGGCGGTGTGATTGCGCATGCCTCGGATACAGACATCATTGGAAACCGTTTCAATCCAACTGATGACTTAAGGCGGGCGTGGAGCGGTGATATCTCCGGCTCTTTCGAAGAGCTCGATCATGCCGAGAGCGCCGCCGAGGCGGCATTGGGGATACCACTACTTGAAGTTTACAGCCCCATCCGCGAACTCTGGTCCGGCGAAATCATCGCAGTTGCGGAGTTCTACGAAAGAGCTGATCAGCTTGAGTTAGACTTAGCCAAGGCCAGGCGAACAAGTTGGTTGGTCGTCGGTTCCGCATTTCTCGCAAGTACTATTGTTCTGTATTCCATCGTCGCAATTGGTGACAAAACAATTCGACGACAAGGGGCTCTTCTTAAACAGCGCCTGACAGAAAGTGAGAGGATGGCCGAGCAGAATGCCCGGCTGCGCTCGCGTGTCGTCGAGGCGTCAGAAAGATATGCCACGCAAACAGATCGGTTCCTCAAGAAGCTTGGTGCTGAGCTACATGATGGTCCTGCGCAATACCTGTCCCTCGCCGCTCTTAGACTGGAGGCGGCGTTTTCCAAAGAGTCCGAAAGGCCTAAAGAGGCAGAGGAAATTCAGCAGTCTTTGCAAAAATCTCTGGCTGAAATTCGTGCAATTTCGCGAGGGCTGTCCGCGCCGGATATCGACAACCTGGCGCTCGTCGATGTCGTGAAGAGAGCCGTAGAGGATCACGCTGAACACAGCCCGTTGCGACCGGATATATCATTCCTGGGTAGTCAGGCCCCAGAGTTGTCATTGTCCGACAAGCTGTGCGTTTTTCGGTTCCTTCAGGAGACGCTTTCCAATGCCGCGAGATATGCTCCAGCTTCCAAGTGCACTGTTATCTCTGAGGCGCAGAGCGACTGCATAGTTGTGAAGGTCACAGACGACGGACCTGGATTTGACAGGTCAGAAGAAACCGCTTTGCGAGATGATGGTGGCCAGGGACTTATGGGCTTGCGAGATCGGGTCGAGAGTATTGGTGGCAGGTTCGAAGTCGCATCGAGACCGGGTGAAGGCACCACCATTGCTATGACACTGTTTTCCAGAAAAATGAGTGCATCATGACAACATCTGTCATCATAGCCGATGATCATCCGATTTTCAGGGATGGATTGCAACGCACGTTGGATGAAACTGATGGTTTTGAAGTTTTAGCTGCTGGGTCCAGCGCTGAAGAAGCAGTATCGCTGGTCGGCACGCATCAGCCGGACATAGCTATTCTTGACCTCTCTATGCCCGGTGGCGGGATAAGCGCGACACGTGAAATTGCGGCAATGGAAAATCCACCCGTCATTGCAATCTTGACGGTCTCAGAGAACAGCAGCGATGTCGCGGACGCCTTGGAGGCGGGCGCGATTGGGTACATTGTGAAGGGAGTAACCGCGAGCGAACTAACCGCTTCCTTACGCAGCATCGCCGCAGGTGAAGGGTTCGTTTCTCCTGGCTTGGCCTCGCGAGTATTGCTGCAAATCAATGCTGACAGTGGCATGTCTATTAACAGCAGCATTCTCGATGACCTTACGCATCGTGAGGAAGAAATACTGAGACGTGTGGCCAAAGGACTGAGTAACCGTGAAATCGCTGACGAGTTAGACCTTCAGGAAAAAACCGTGAAGCACTACATGACGGCAATCCTGTCCAAGCTTCATGCGCGCAATCGGGTAGAGGCCGCGCTTATCGCACATGATGTTTGGAACAAGGGAGATTAACCGCGGTCTCTTTGACGACGATGGCGGCTCCTCACTAAGAGAAGCCGCCAACGGATCATCGACTAGAGTTCCTGTTCAGTTGGCAACCGACTGTAACCTCCGGCGATCAGAGGCCGTTGCGTTTCTTTCAACAACAGTCCGGTTGTACGGGTCTTTCAGCTCGTAGCGCCCAAACTCGATCTCCTCTTTCCAACCATTGGCATAGTTCACTTCGATATTGTTGCCCTGGCGTTCGATTTTCGTGGGTCGACTTCCAGCAGTGCCGCCTTGCCCAGAAGAGCGCACGTTGTCGATTGAGATACCATTCGACAAAGACCGAAGCCTTGAAACGTCAGCACCAGTCGCGGGGCGCTCCTCAACAGTTCGATTCTGAGCATTTTTCCTCTCATACCGCCCGTTTTCGATCTCCTCCTTGGTTCCGTCGGCGTAACGCACCTCAATGCCGCTGGCGTTTGTCTCGACCTTTGTTATCCCAGCCGAACCCGACGGCTTGCCCCCTGCTTGAGACCGGTCCTTCTTTCCGCTGCCTCTATTGGAGCGTTTCGAGTCATCATCGTCATCGTCACCGTCATCATCGTCGCGACCACTTTTGCCTGATCCCGAATTGTCGTCACGATCATCATCTCGGTCGTCGTCGCGATCATCGTCTCTATCGTCATCACGATCATCGTCCCGGTCACCACCACGGCCGCTATTGCCCGACCCCGAGTTGTCGTCGCGGTCATCATCTCTGTCGTCGTCACGATCATCATCCCGATCATCGTCGCGACCATCCCCGTCTTTTCCCTTGCCGCTCTTGGCAAAGGCATAGGACGGTTCAAAATGTAGGCGACCATCGGCATCGAACACTGGCACATAAGGTGTCGCCGCGATCAACGAAGCCAACGCCGCAGTACTAAGAAGTTGGCCCAGTTTTCTTTGAATTTTCATTTTCGCCTCCATTTCTGAGCGTCACGCTTCGTGACGTTGGAGACAGGTTACTTCTGGTTCGGCTTTTCCACATCGGGCTTAGGTCTGACGAATTTCAAGCCGAACGTCTTAGTCAGATCAGTCAAACCAATAGAGTTTTTGTTGAGCCATGTGACCAGTTTAGTGGGAACTGACCCCGTCACCCTTCAACTCGTCATCGGGTTCGAGGTGAATGACAAAGACGGAACCCGGATACAAACGATCCAATTCTTCCTCGATGTCATTGCATATATCATGCGCCGCGCTGACTGGCATTGTGCCGTCCACAACAAGGTGAAACTCCACGAAGATGACATTTGCGGACCTGCGCCCTTTGAGGTCGTGGTATTCTAAGGCTGCGCCGAGGTTTGCTTCGATTGCTTTAGAAACGGTCTGCAAGTCATGCTCCGACAGTGTCACATCCATCAGACCATCGACTGAAGCCCGAATAACTTTCCATCCCTCCCACAAGATGTTCAGAGCAACAAGAATTGCCAGGATCGGGTCGAGGATCAACCAGCCGGTGACAAGCGCCAGTATCAGACCTGCGATGACACCAACTGAGGTCATGACATCTGTGAAAATGTGCCGGGAGCTTGCCTCCAATGCAGGCGAACCCTCGCGCCTGCCGATTTTGAGCAATAGGTAAGCCCATGCGCCATTCACACCAGTTGCAATGACATTGACGACGATTCCAAGAAGTGGCGCATCCTCAAGATGCGGGTTCGGGAGTGCCAGCACAGCTTCTCTGATGATCAAGAACGCCGCCAGCACAATCAGTACGCCCTCGGCGACAGCGGAAAGATACTCGGCTTTTTTGTGACCAAAGGGGTGGTTTTCGTCAGGGGGTATATTGGCAATCCGAACCGCAAAATACGCCAGCAGCGCCGCAACGACATTTACAGTTGATTCCATTGCGTCCGACAACAACGCCACCGAGCCCGTCAGCCACCAGGCCAGCAGTTTCAGGGCCAGTACCGCAATGGATATTGGAATGGACCAAAGAGCGATTTTTTGTGTCATTTGGCCACAACCCTCAATCAATCATGAACAGAAACTCGGGTTAATGCTGAGTTCCGACGTTCAAAACGTAAAACAGGTGGTTGGTGAAAAGGGAATAGGCCCTGTGGCTTCCTACCGGCGACCTACGACAGCATCTGGCCCCCTTGCATGGCGCCAAACGACTGTTACTCTGATGCAAGCACGGCCGACGAAACAGGAACCGCCTTGAGATATGCTGCAATCGCCAAACGGTCCTCATCCGTAAGGCGAGACGTGTTCTCGATGACCTCCACCATCTCACCACCTGCACTGTCATAGTCTGGCGTGAAACCAGATTTCAGGTATTCGCCAATGTCTGCCTCAGACCATTCAAGCTGGTCTGAGGTCAGGCCGGGGATACGACCTTTCCCGTTTGGATTTGGTGCACCTGTCAGCCAAAGGTCTCGTTTCAAACCACCTAGACTATTTCGCGGGGTATGGCATTCAGCGCAGTGACCCAGCGCCTCGACCAAATACCTGCCAAGTCTTTGTTGGTCGGTCAGATCACCTTCGACCACCCATTCTGGCGTCATGAACAATAGCTTCCATCCGCCCAGTCCGCGTCGAACGTTGAAAGGGAAACCAACCTCATGCGCTTTGCTTTCTGCCGTGACCGCAGGAAGGGTGCTCAGGAAGGCATGGAGCGATACAACGTCATCGGTCGTCATGTGGGCGTAAGACGTATAAGGAAACGCAGGAAAATAGTGTTGCCCTTCGGGCCCGGTTCCATGGATTAGGGCATTGGCCAGATCCAATACAGACCAGGACCCGATGCCAACCTCGGGGTCACTGGATATGTTCGGGGCAATGAACGTGCCGAAATCCGTCTCGAACCTACGACCACCGGAGAGCATGAGCTTGTCCTCTCCAATCGCGCCCTGCGCTGAATGACAGGATGCGCATCCTGCGGCGTGGAACACGATTTCACCTCTGGCGAGATCTGGGTTCAGATCGTCGAGTTGAGACTGATCCATTCTTTGTGGTCGGGTCAGCACCAAACCAGCCAACCCAACTAAAAGTGCAACGAAAGCGGCGAAAAGGAAAAACCGCTTCACAACTATCTACCAATTAGTCTTTCGGTGCTCTGTACGCTTTGTGACATGCCGAACAGCTTCCACCCAGATCGCCCATCGCAGCTTTCAGGGCATCAACATCTTGTCCGGCTGCAGCCTGCATCGCAACAGCTGCCTCTGCCATGGCTTGCCCTTTCGCACCAACGTCAGGGAAGTTTTCCCAGATCGCAGGCAGCGCTCGGGTGGACGGATCGGATACATTGTCGGATCCCGCGGGCCACATCGCGGATTGGTCGATCTGCGTTAGTACAACAAGGTTGTTTGCAGCCCGTGTTGCGGCCTCGGCATCATAATCCACCTCACCTTTGGCCATGCCGCCAAGTGTACCAAGATTGAAGGCATAGAGTTGCATGATTGAGGTTCGAGCTTTCACAGCCGGGTTTTCGCTTTCGTGGGCGATGGCTGTGCCAATTGCAGCCACCGATAATATACCGGCCGCAAAGATCGAAATTTTCTGCATCATGGTGTGTCTCCCTGTTCAATACTCCGAATGTTACCTTGAACGAATTTACTTGTAATTGTTTGTTATTGGTCGTCACCTGTTAATTTATGAACAATGAAAACTGGGATGATATTCGGTACGCGTTAGCAGTAAGCAAATACGGTTCGTTGAACGCGGCGGCGGCGGCTCTGGGCGTTACGCATGCCACAGTCTTGCGCAGAGTGGCCGCATTCGAAGAGCGCCATGGTTGCCGGATTTTTCAGAAAAACCCGTCAGGATATTCCGTTCTCCCCGAAGCCAGTGCGGTCTTTTCGGCCATGGAAAGCGTTGAAGAAGCGGTGCTGTCGGTTGAGCGGGCAGTTGTCGGAGCAAATCGGTCTCCTATGGGTCAGGTACGCATTACATCTACCGACAGTCTTTGCCGGATTGTTCTACCTCCAATACTATATGAGATCTCACAGCTTTACCCCGGCCTGAAGCTGACTTTGCTAAGCGGAAATAGTCACCATGATCTATCCCGGTTGAGCGCAGACATCGCCGTGCGGCCATCGATAAAGCTCGGGGAGGGGCTGATTGGGCAGCGTGCCGGAACACTGTCGTTCGGCGTCTTTGACGACGGCTCTCCCAATAGCAAATGGATGAGGCTTGATGGGGCGTTAAGCCGTTCACTTCCTGCCAAATGGCTGGAAACGAATGTCAGTGCTGACGAAATGACCAACGGGGCAGACAGTTTTTTGGTGCTACAGGAGATGGCCGCTGCAGGAGTCGGAAAAACGTTTTTACCCACGTTTTTGGGCGACGCGGATTCCCGGCTTCGAAAGTCGCACGACGTGACCCCAGAAATTGAGGTTCCGCTCTGGGTCGCGACGCTGGAGGAAATAGCGAACACTCCCAGATTTGCTATCGTTCAACGAGCGTTGGTTGAACGCTTAGCCATTGTTCTTGCTGGATGACGTTGTTTTAGAAAACAGTCGCGAGCACTCGGGTTGCGCTCTCAGCAGATACACGACATAGCGGCTTTTATACCCACATCCAAACGAACGAGCTTTCAGCACGAATGCCGATTTGGGCAGTGGAGCAGTCACTACGAGGACCGAGGTTTCTGGCGCTTATCGCGCGGAGCAGACCTTGGCGTATACCGCAGCGAATGACCGCTTCCCGCCCTCTGTGCAGAATCTAGCGATCTAACAGCAAAGTAGGTTCGGTTGCTTGCCCGCCCCTACCCTGCCCGCCTGATGCCACCAATTTAAACTCCTGGTTTCAGTAATCCGCACCCTGCCTGGTATCCCAGAGACGAAGAATCTCTATCTGAGTAGGCATTACACGATAGATTAGCGTGAATGGGGTTCGGGGTACTGAAAGCTCCCGTATGTCTTGCCGTGTGTCACTTGGGTGACCAGCATAAGGGTTGGCTGCAAGAGTAAGCTGAATGGCTTTGAGCTGAGCTCGTGCCCTTTCGCTGCCTTCAGGAAAAACTGACGTGTAGTAGTAACGGAACCACTGAATGTCCCTGGCCGTATCTTCGAGAAATACAATCTTCATTGGCTGTTGGATTGCCCGCTTGCTACCGGAGCCGAAAGTTCATTCTCGGTATCCCAGCTGTCTATCCAGGCATTCATTTCGTCTGCCGTGATGAACTTGCCTTGGTCTGCTTTTTCAACAGCCGCATCAATGGCTGCACGTTTAGCGGCTTTGGATTCTAACATCATTCTAATTGCCCGTACGGCGAGTTGTGCAGGCGGTCGGTCTTCGATCGCAGCTTCCCGTTCCAGGGTCTTTCTCAGGTCTTCATCGAGACGGATTGAATATGGGCTGGTACTCATCGCAATCACCTGTTTCCGTGTTGTAGTACAATGTAATACATCTGAATGAAATTCACAATAGACCGATGGCATGTACCGCACCTGTTGTTCTGAACTCATGAGCGTGAGGAGAAATCATGGGTGCGGCCTTCACTTCTGCGGTTATTTTGAATTTTGCGTCAACAATGCGGTTGGTTGTATGTCTCCTTGATCGATTTTTGAAATCAGTGAGATCAAATAGGCTTGATGGGATTTTATGTTCTCCGCTCGTTGGAAAATATATCCGAGCACTAAGAAACGGAGAGCTGGGCCATATGTCGATTTCATAGCATACCAGGTCTGACCAAATCTTAGGTACTCGGCGATATCGTCCATAAGTCGGTCACAATGTGCCTGATCCCGGGCAAAGCGAAGTTCCGAGCACAAACGTGGAAAGCTGCGCTCCATTTGATCTGGAGAAACTTGAATCTGAGAATATTCTTCTTTCTTAACTATTGGATTCAAAGAGTCCTCTTTGTGCCCCTCAATTTCATTGTCACTGTCCCTCAAATTATCTGAATCTGTCCGTTTTATCTCAGAGATTTCCACAGAGATTTCAGCCAGCAGTTCGCTGAGTACATTTGCATCTGGTTTGCGACGCAGAGCATTGCGTGCGGTGACCATCAAATCTGAGATTGTGGCGTCGTTTGCCACGAGCTCTCTGAGACGCGCCAGAGCTGTAGAAACCTTGTCGCGGAGCACCGTGAACTCCAGAACTCGATCAGCATGCCTCTGGGCTTCCTCGATGAACTCAGCGTGCCGTTCAGACAAAGGCATCAGGGACAGTCCAGTTGCTGCGACCACCCTGCCCTGTCGATCCCGGCGTGCCCAACGTTTTCCGTTGGCGCTCATGACGCGGCGGATAAGCCCAAGCTCAACCAGCGCCGAGATATGGCGTTCAACGGTCTGTACACTGACGTGAGTTCGTTTGGCGATCGCAGCGTTGGAGGCAAAACAAACATGGTGATCATCCTGGTCTGGTGAAATCTGATCTCCAATCACAAAGGAAATCATCGCTCTCAGGACGTTGAGGGAAGTGGATTTAAGCCCAAGCGGTTCTCTGGCTTCCTCGACGGCTCGAAGAAGCAACCATTTTTTAGGCGTACTACCCCCCTGCCCTGCCGTTCCCAACAAGGTTGCTCCGTTTGGAGCCAATGCTGTTACTGTTTTCATAATTTTATGTCAGCAGACAAAGAAAACCTATTCACCCAGAGGCGTTTTTTGTTGTCTCGTGATTCGCGGGCTGTTAGGGTTTAGGTGTCAAATCTATAACCACTAGTTGGTTTTCAGCCCTCGGAGCCTTAGGTTTCGGGGGTTTCTTCTTTGCTTTCCTCCTCTTTGCTCGTTGCCTCATGTAGAGTTAACAATTGTTAACTCGCTTACTCCTCGGCGTTTTCTTTGAAGCGCTCGTAGGATTCCTGAATTAACTGAGCAAGGTTTTCCGTAAGCCAACGTGAGTAGGCTTCATTCTCCCCTGCTCTTTTGATCGTCATATTCACCGCTGAATTGCTGGTCTTGATAACAACGTCGGGTGCCGGTCGGTTTTCTTGTGCTTCTTTTTTTCGAGCCAGGCTGCCTAAAAGCCCATTTAACCGATCGTCTGAACTACCTGGGTTGAGTGTCTCCAAGAGCTTCATAGCCTTGTCCGCTGTTATCACCTTTTTTCGTAACGCATCGGCGAGTGCCGTCCATTTGGGCCGTCCGGATTTCGGTGCTGGGCCAATCATATCGCCAAGATCTTCGGGAATATCGTTTGTAATTCGCTCCAATTGCGACAGCGTGTTTTTAGAAATTGCCAGCGCCGTGATCGCTTCCGAACGGTCATATCCTTGGTTCAGAATCTCTCGAGCAAACCGGGCTCTCTCGTAGTAGCTGAGGTCAACACGAGAAGAGTTCTCTAAACCTTTTGCCTGAAGCGCCTCTTTGTCATCGAGAGTCCGTACAAGCGCGCGTACAGGCTGATTTAGATGCTGACAGGCCAGGATACGGCGGCGGCCGTAAATAACTTCGAAGTGGCCGTCCACTTCCTCAGACGGACGCAAGAGGACAGGAACCTGTTGGCCTCCTGCGTCTTTGATGCTTTCGGCCAGCTCCAGAACAGCTGCATCGACGTTGGGCTCGGCTTTTGAGTTAACAGGTGTTAACTCCACTCCAAGCCTGTCCTTCGGACCCCAAGGCAATATGAGCGAGGTATCAATTTCTTGGATTCCGCCGGCGCCAACACGGACGGAGGCTATGGTGCCTCGTGGAAGCGCGGCATTGGCACGCTCGGTTTTCGTAGGCGGAATGGGAGGGTTTCCGGCTGCCGCCGCTATTGCTGCAGCCATGCTGGTTTTGTTTTGTTTAAGTGCCATTTCAACGGCCCCACGCGGTTTGAATCATGTTTGAGACTTCGTGCCCGACGGCATCCATGCTCGATCGGGCGCGGTCATAGGTAGACCGTGTCATTTCTGATCGAACAACTTCGTACATTGTCATTTTCAGCATCGCGGCATCGGCAATCGCCGTGCTTCGCAGCGCAGTTGCTCCGATTACTCGATCCTGAAACAGCGCCCGCATAAGGCTTACAATTTGCTGTGATGGGGTATCCGAGGGGTCGTCCCGTGTTATGAGGAACCGGAAATTGTCATGGACAATCGGAATCCCGGAGTTCTCAAACTCTTCCAGGTATGCCGAAGTCATCTCAAGAAACTGCTGGGTGGAGGCCACGTCCAACATGCTCGGTGTCAGCGGTACGATCACAGATGTTGCGGCAAACAATCCTGCCAGCGTCAAGAAACCCAAAGAAGGCGGGCTATCGATAATGATTACATCATAGTTTGCTTCGACTTCTTCGATTGCGCTGGCAAGACGATTATAGAAGGGAACGCCTTTGCGGGCGTAGACAGCGGTTTCCGTTTCAAACTCTGACAGGATCAACTGGGCGGGGGAAAGATCCAAGCCAGGGAAGTAAGTGGTCCGGACGCACTCTGACATCGGGACCGAGTCCTCGTAGCGCAGAGCATCATAGATCGAATTCCCCTCAAACTCGATTTCTGGCTGAATTCCACAGAATCCGGTCAAGCTGCCTTGTGGGTCAAGGTCGATAGCCAGAACGCGATAACCTTGAAGTGCAAGATAGTGGCAAAGGTGAATGGCTGAGGTGGATTTCGCACTACCACCCTTGAAGTTCATGAGTTGAACAACCTGAAGCTGGTCGGCATCGCGACGACCGGGAAGGTACTTTCCGGGCTTTCTGGAACTTCCTTCAAGGATCTGGCGCATTGCTTTGATTTCGGCTCCGGAATAAAAGCGACGTCCGTTCTTGTTGAACTCCGGCTCTGGAAGAGAGCCCTCAGCATGGCCCTTTCGCAAGAACTGTCCGGTTGTGCCAAACAGGTCGGCAACCTCTGTCGCGCTGAAGAGTCGGAGGGTCTTTGACAACTCAGGAGAATACGCCTGAGTTAAGTGGGTCGTCAGTGCAACTTGTAGACGATCAGAGATTTCACGTGTAACGTGAGACTGCGTCGTCGCAGCAATTGGTGTGGTTTGTAACATAGTTGCAGATTTCCTGCTCTTTTTTGTTTGGTTGCGCAACTTGAGTACATTTAGGCACTCGTATTCCGATTCATGTCAAGAGAAAAATCAATAACTTGTGGGTCGTTGCGAAGCCTGCACAAGCGTCCCGAAGTTAACAGCTGTTAACTCACGTCTCCATTGGGTGCTTAAGAGGCGCTTTGAGGTTGCATGCTTGCGGCAAAAGTTCGCCTTCGGAATTCGAGATTAGAGGGTTGCCAGACGCCGGCCACTTTGTCTTTTCAGCCAAGCGAAATCCTGCCAGAAATACTGCAATGCGCTCACGTTTTGCTCAAGTTGCAGATGATTAAATCAGATTAGTATTGAGCCCCACTCCACTAAAAAGCCCAATTGGTGGTTATTCTTGAAAAGTGCTGACAAGCTCATTGTTTTGCCAGGGCAGGGCGGTGTTCTAGTAGCTGACTTTCTGTGTCCGCTAATTTGATGGTGTAGTTAATACTCTTCCAGTGCTGGTCTTTGGAGCAACTGCCCTGTGAACCAAGGTATACTGAAGTTGCTTATCAATTGGACCGATGTTGGTTTCATTCCAATAGATCGGTTGCCGGATTGTCGGCGATATCGTCGTCGTCACCGCATTTCTGGGCCAGTGCGATAGGTGCAAGTCGGTCTTGATCGGTGTGCCTCCTGCGGGGCTTGAGTAAGGAAACCCGAACGCAGCCCCTACGGTGAGGCATAATCCTACGGTAGTCCTGTTAGCTTCAGTCAGTGTTTGTCGATCTGGTCGATGGCGTCCGGGTTGAGGCGGCGTTTCCGTATCCGGCCAGATTTCGAGACCGAGTGAAACATGGGGCTGTCCTCGGCGTGACCCACTTCGATCCAACACGCCAGCGGCCTCGCTGCGCGACCCTTGCGCACTAACCGTGGAGCCTCGCGTTTTGGGGTGGTCTCAACTACCTGCGGCGACACCTAAGTTAGGTCATTCTCGTTGAATTTCTTCAGCGACACTCCCGCCTCCAAAATAAGGCGCGCCGAACACCGAACGCTGCCATCTAACTGAGTTCAGTCCGGTAATAGGATCGTCCGGTCAGGGGAGTCCCGGCGCGAACCTTGGCTGGTGACCATCTGATGTTCGAGAATATCAAGGGTGATCAGATAGGCGTTCGGGGCAATGAGGTCGGCCCAGTGTTTGGAATGTGCGAAAGTGGAGGGGTGATGGTTTACCCAGCCACGACAGTGGGCACTCAACTGCTCCGTTAGGCCGGCAATAAGAACAGCTTGACTAATTTGCCGCGTGTGGAATTCCCAACTGTTGAACCAACCTCCTCTTTGGCATATATTGCCAATCAGGAGGCTTATGCCATGGTAACCCGCAATGTGGTACTTACAGAATCGCAGGATCAACTAGTGCAGAATCTGGTTGCGTCCGGTCGTTATCAGAACGCCAGTGAAGCGCTGCGTGCCGGGCTTCGGCTTCTAGAACGGGAAGAAGCGGGACTGGTGTCTCTCAAACAAGGCCTGCAGGAGGGTGTGACGCAGGCTCAGACTGGAGATCTGGCAGAAGGCAGCGGTTCGGATGCGATCCGTCGTGCCTTTGCAAGGGCACGTTCCAAAGCGTGACCAGACCCTTTCGACTGACACGCCGTGCTGAATCCAGCCTGGTGGAAATTGCCCGATGGACAATTGACAAGTTCGGACCGCATCAGGCCGATCTTTATGAACAAGAATTGATAGCGCGATGTCAGGCCATCACGGAGGGCAGGGTGGCCAGCCGTAGCTGTTCATTATTGGTCGAGGAGGCGGCTGATCTCAGATACGTACAGGCAGGAGAGCATTTCCTCGTCTACCTGGACCAGCCGGATAGTGTGATCATAGTCGATATCTTGCATTCCCGTTGTAATTTGCCACGACATGTTTCCGGGCTGGTCACTTTGATGGATGCGGCAGGGAAAAAGACATAGGCACTGCAGTCAGAGTTTCCCTCAGGCTGAGATTTCTTTGAATAATCAGTAAGTGATCACCCCAACAGGTCGGTTGCCGGGTTTTCTGCGACGTCCACATCATCATAATATTTCTGCGCCTGCGCCATGGAGCGGTGCAGGGACAGGCGCATGGCGGCCTGGATCGGGGCACCGTCCAAAGCGGCCTGGGTCAAGAAACCCGAGCGCAACCCGTGGGGCGAGGCAAAATCCTCCGGCAGTCCCGCCAGTGCCAGCCGGTGTTTGACGATCTGGTAGATCGAATCCGGGCTGAGACGACGCTTCAACACATTGTCAGCCTTGGAGACAGGGCGGAACAGCGGCCCGTTCGTGACTTGTCCGACCTCGATCCAATGCACCAATGCTTGCGCGGCGCGACCCTTCAGCACCAGCCGTGGGGTTTCACCTTTCCGGGTGGTCTTGGTCTCCAGCAGTGAGAGCCAGACCACGCCGGTCTTGTCGAATTCCTTGAGAGAGACATCCTCACGCATCAGCCCGGTGATCTCCGACCGCCTGCGCCCACCGCTGGCCCAGCCGAGCATCAGGATTGCCCGGTCGCGGCAATCGCGCCGCGACCCCCGGCAGGTGGCCAACAGTTGCTCCAGAACCTCACGGGTGATCGGGTGCTGCGACTTCGGGGCAGGGGGACGGGCGGCGGCGCGGCGGGCCTTGGCGCGGGCCTGTTTCACCTGTGGTGCGCTAAAGGGGCTGGCGAGGTTCTTCATCCGGTGAAAGGCCAGCCAGGAGGCGATGCGCCGGTCCAGCGTCGAAGGGGCCGGGCAGGCCAGCGATTTGCGCAGGCCTTGCGCAATGAGCGCTTCTGCGGTTTCGCGCGCCACATCCGTTTCTGGTGCATCATTCAGATCACGGGCGTGATCAAGGATGAAGGCGAGGGCGGTAGGCTCGCTCTCCGGCCAGTCCAACACCGCGCCAAAGCGCGCTGTTTTCCAGGCGGTGATGTAGAGCAGGTCGCGCTCATAAGCCCGCAGCGTATTGGCCGGCGTGCCGCGGACATAGAGATCCGTGAGCGCGTCCTGATCTTCCTTTGAAAGGGCAGGGGGAGCGTCGGGCAGGTATGGGGCAGGGGCTGTCATGGGGCGCATTTTGCATCGCTTCGCGGCAAATTTCAATCATACGTAATAAGGGGAACTTATCGAATGTAATAAGGGTTTGGTGATATGACAAATGTAGCGATCAAAAACGTCGGTTTTTGCGTACAAAGCGGGTAGGGATATTGCACTGCCGTGAAAATCAAGGCTGTGCCGCTAACTTTTGGATCGACCAGAGTCACCTCTTGCCGGACACACTTATCCTGCGATCTCAGCTAACGCCCGAAAGCCCGAGGTGGCAGCGCTGGAGAATTGCTGTTTCCGGATCATGTTGGCGGGTATTGCCAAGTTGTTGACGTGGGCTTGTGTGGTATTGGTAATGGTAGGTTCAGGCCGCCATTTCCGCGGTGTAATCGTCCCAGAGGTTGAATGCGTCCGAGCGAGCTTGGCGGTATGATTTTGCGGTGAGTTGATATCGGCGGGGACGGAAGATCAGGTTGATTTGGTCATGGGCAGACAGAAATCTCTGAGCCTGTAGATGAGACTTAAACTTGCCGAATAGCTTCTCTCTTTTGCGGGTCGGTCGGTGGGACACTTCGATCGCGTTATTGAGACCTTTGTGGGCACGATGGTCAGCGTCCGGTGCCAGTACTTTGATTGGTTTGATATAGCTGCGCAGTTTGTCTGTGATGACGACTCTGGGTTCGCCGAATTTGGCAACCAACCCTTTGAAAAACCGCTTTGCAGCTTTGGCGTTTCGGCGAGTTTGCACGAGAATGTCGAGCGTGTCCACGTTTGCGGCGATCGCGCGCCACAACCAGTGCTTCTTGCCTCGGATAATGATCACGACTTCGTCCACGTGCCACTTGTCGTTTGGCTGTGGACGATCCCGCCTGATGCAATCTGCAAAATGTCGACCAAAGCGATTGACGCACAACCGAACTGTTTCCCGGCTGACGATCACGCCCCGCGCAGCCAACAGATCCTCGACGTCAGCGGTGCTCAACGCAAAGCGATGGTAAGCCCAAACCGCGTAAGCAATGATCTCACGAGGAAAGCGAAAGCCCTTCAGGCGCGGCATAATCGTTGGCATGTTCATAAGCGCGATTTATCCGGGTCACTCAGCATGAACAACTTGGCAATACCGTTGATCTGTATCAATGACGTAGATCAGTTTCGGTGTCAGTTTTGTCGAGAGGAATTACCAACCATAGGAGCGACCCGCCATGAAGCAGAGAACATTTCTTAGTCTCGCCGTAGTCGCGGCAATTAGTGTCGGGTCAATTGGCGCATTGGCCCAACAGAATAATGGCGGCTGGTGGGGGCACGGTCGGATGAGTTCCGGCCAAATGGGGTCCGATCACATGCAAGGTTGGGGTTGGGGCAACATGGGGCCCGGACAACAAATGCGCATGCAGCGGCATTGGACGTACATGAACGAAGGGGTTCCCACAGCCTATCGCGGTGCCCGCAGTACGGTGCGGGGCACGGCACAGATCATCGCGGACGGTAAGGCGCTCTATTCGAATTCCTGTGCAAGTTGCCATGGCGCAAAAGGCCTCGGAGATGGTGAGGCCGGACGCTCTTTGGTTCCGTCCCCGGCTCTTCTGCAAAGATTCGTGCAAATGCCTATGGCGGGAGACGAGTACCTTCTCTGGGCGATCTTCGAAGGCGGTGAGCGTTTTGGAACTGATATGCCAGCTTTTGAAGAAGTACTAAGCGAAGACGACGTCTGGAAAATAATTGCATACATGCGCGCGGGTTTTCCGTAGGGCACTGCCTGACATTGACGCTGGATTAGCTAGCAAATTTGGTACTTGAAGCTACAGTAACTATAGCAATTACAACTCTCCTAAATCGAATCAAGGAGAGTGCCGATGACAATCGCTGAACCGTTACTTGCACCAACCCCAATCCTGAACTTCGACCATCCGTCAATTGCACGACTGGTCAAGGATAGAGCTTGGAACACCCCGTCGACACATGATCGGATCGGGGCTGTCTACGATTTCGTGCGCAATGAAATTGCCTTTGGGTACAACCGCTCAGACGACATCTCTGCCACCGATGTGCTCGCTGACGGTTTTGGTCAATGCAACACCAAAGGCACGCTTCTCATGGCGTTGTTGCGCGCGGTCGGCGTACGCTGCCGTCTTCACGGCTTCACTATTCACAAGGCGCTGCAACGCGGTGTCGTTCCGGAACTGGTCTATCCCATCGCACCCGAGGAAATCATCCATTCCTGGGTTGAGGTGGAGACAGAGTCGGGTTGGGTGAACCTCGAAGGGTTTATCCTTGACGCTGCGTTCCTGACGGCTCTGCAATCCTCTTTCTCCGGGACACCCAGTCTTTGCGGATACGGGGCAGGGACAGATTGCCTGCAGGCTCCACCTGTGGAGTGGACGGGTGGCGACACCTACATCCAAGAGACAGGCATTGTTCAGGATTTCGGGACCTTCGCGACGCCCGACGACTTTTACGCAAAACATCAGCAGTCGTTCAGCTTCGTAAAGGGCCTGTTGTACCGCCATATCATCCGCCATTGGATGAACGCCCGCGTGCGCCGGATCAGATCAGGTAGCGTGCCGCAGCTTCCTAGCGTGGCATTGCCTAATCATAAGCACGAGGAATCACGTCATGCCTCATGATCAGGGTCACGCGCATATTGACCCGGCGTCCGGAGATCGCCGTGTTTCCATTGCGATCTGGGCTAACGCACTTCTGACGGTTGCGCAGATCGTCGGTGGGATCCTGTCCGGCAGCCTCGCGCTTATTGCGGATGCGCTGCACAATTTCTCGGACATGGCATCCTTAGTGATCGCCTTTGCTGCGCGAAAGATCGCCAGACGCCCCGCCGACGAACGCATGACCTTCGGCTATGGCCGGATCGAAGTCGTCGCTGCATTGATCAATTACACCACCCTCATCCTCGTCGGCGTTTATCTGATTTACGAAGGCGGGATGCGGCTCATCGAACCGACCGAGGTGGCCGGTTGGACCGTGGTGATCCTGGGCTCAGTGGCGCTGGTCGTCGACACATTGACCGCCGTGCTAACCTACTCGATGCAAAAAAGCAGCGTGAACATCCGCGCTCTCTTCCTGCACAACCTGTCGGACGCATTGGCCTCTGTTGCTGTGATTATCGGCGGCTCCCTCATCCTGCTCTATGACATGTGGTGGGTCGATCCTGCGATCACGATCGGTATCGCGCTTTACATCCTCTATCTCGCTCTGACTGAAATCGGCCGCCCTATCCGCATCCTGATGCTCGGTAGCCCGCCCGACGTCGACAATGGCGCGGTTGTCGCTGCAATCAGGGACGTCGACGGAGTCCATGACGTTCACCACGTTCATCTTTGGCAGATGCAGGAGAATGAAGCGGCGCTGGATTGCCATGTCGTGACCGCTGATGGCGCATCCGGTGAAGGGATCAAAGCTGCCGTAAAGGCGCGCCTAGCCGAGGAGTTCGGCATCCGGCATTCCACGCTTGAATTGGAAGATCTTAAGAATGCGCACAATGGCGCGCGACTCTATGGGCATGAAGAGGCCGGACCATGATGGAATCGACGCTTCTCTTTCTCGGTCTGGGGCTTGCAGCAGCGACACTGGCTTCGATCCTTTGGTCAATCGCCGTTCCAGAGCGTCGCATCTGGCCACCTAAGCGCTACACAGCTTTCACACCCGTTCTGGTTTGGGTGCCGACCTTCTCCTTATTCGGCATCCTCATTTTACTTGGCGTCTGGGGGTGGGGCGATCTGGCAGTTCCAGGATGGCTGCGTTTCGGGATTGGGATACCCCTCATCGTGATAGGCAATATTGTCGTCTGGTCCGAAGTTGCCCATTTCGGGGTGCCGCAAACCGGCGGCGCGAAAGGCACGCTGAGGACCGCTGGCATGTATCGCTACTCACGCAACCCTCAATACGTGGCCGATATTGCCATTGTCGGTGGTTGGATGATCCTTACATCTTCACCTTCGGTGCTCATTGTAGGACTAGCAGCAATCCTTGTTTTGATAGCCGCACCCTTCGCAGAGGAGCCGTGGCTGAAGAAACAGTACGGTTCTGAGTTTGAGGACTATGCGGCTAGGGTGAGGAGATTTCTTTGACTCAATATCTAATCGTGCTGAAGCCAACGTTCACAACGGTGCAGCAATGCCAATGATAGGTATTGCCAAGTTGTTGACGTGGGCTTGTGTGGTATTGGTAATGGTAGGTTCAGGCCGCCATTTCCGCGGTGTAAT
>NZ_JBXWPA010000019.1:0-54140 GCF_059611165.1 Ruegeria sp. CDSB013
ACAGGCATCTCCCAACCAGCAAAATCAACCAACTTACCGCCAAGTTCGACGTGCAAGTCATACAAGGGGGTGCGTTTTAAATCGGTCATATCTCTAGCCTTTCGATCAGCGAGATTGGTCACGAACGACCATGACAGTGCAGTGCGCGTTGCGTACGACACGGGCCAGGTTCGGGCCAATTTCATAATTCGGGAAATCGCCTTTGGTCGACGCCATGACGATCAGATCAAAGCCGTCCTTGTAGGCCAGCTTTAGGATTTCGCGGTAGACGCTGCCTTCTTCGATGTGAATTGCAACGTCGGAGGCATTGGCATGATCCAGAATGGCTTGAACCGCATTACGCACGTGCTCTTTGGCACCGGCGCCATAGTTGGCGGGCAGGTTCGGCAGCTGGATGATCTCGGGAATGACGGCAACCGCATGCAGTTCGGCACCGTAGAACTTCGCCTGTTCCAGTGCGACCGGCAGGGCCAGTTTCCACGAGCGGTCGTCGGTGTGGTCAATAGGCAGCAGGATTTTCGTGGCCATCACGTCTCTCCTCGAGATATGGAATTCTATTTCAAAGGCGGGGGGCCGGAATGGCCCCCCGTATTCTTCAGGGCCGGATTATTCGGCAGGCGTGCCGCCCGGCTCTTCGGATTTGCCGCCCGAGGCAAAGAACTCTTTCGTCAGTTTGAAGACGATCGGGCTCAGCAGGGCCAGGGCGATCAGGTTCGGAATGGCCATCATGGCGTTCAGCGTATCCGCCAGCAGCCAGACAAAGCCCAGATCCGCGGTTGCGCCGAAGTAGATCGCGACAATCCACAGAACGCGGTACGGCATCAGGGATTTAACACCCAGCAGGAACTCGACGCATTTTTCACCGTAGAACGACCAGCCGAGGATGGTTGTGAAGGCGAAGATCGACAGAGCGATTGCGATCAGAGCACCGCCACCCGGCAGCGACGTGGCGAATGCCAGCGAGGTCAAGGCCGCACCGGATTCACCGGAGGTCCATGCACCTGTGGAGATGATCGCCAGACCGGTGATCGAGCACACGATGATGGTGTCGATGAACGTACCCAGCATCGCGATCAGGCCCTGGTTGACCGGACCTTTGGTCTCGGCTGCCGCGTGAGCAATCGGAGCCGAACCCAGACCGGCTTCGTTCGAAAACACACCACGTGCCACACCAAAACGGATGGCGGCCCAAACGGCTGCACCTGCAAAGCCACCTTCGGCGGCGGACGGCGTGAAGGCGTAGGTGAAGACCAGTGACAGCGCGTTGCCGATCTCGCCGATATTGATGATCAGAACCAAAAGGCCTGCAACAATGTATGCAATTGCCATGGCCGGAACCAGTTTACCAGCAACCGCACCGATGCGGGTGATGCCGCCCAGAATAACGGCTGCGGTCAGGACCATCAGAACAACGCCGGTGACCGAAGTGTTTACGCCGAAGTTCGATTCCAGAACCTGCGCCACGCCGTTGGCCTGCACGCCGTTTCCGATGCCAAAGGCTGCAACTGCGCCGAACAGGGCAAATGCAACGCCCAGCCATGCCCATTTCGCGCCGAGGCCGTTTTTGATGTAGTACATCGGGCCGCCGACAAAATTGCCCAGCTCGTCTTTTTCACGGTATTTCACCGCCAGAACAGCTTCGGCATATTTGGTGGCCATGCCCACCAGGGCGGTCATCCACATCCAGAACAAAGCGCCCGGACCGCCCAGGAAGACAGCAGTGGCCACACCGGCGATGTTGCCGGTACCAATGGTTGCCGACAGCGACGTCATCAGCGCGTTGAACGGGCTGATCTGACCATCACCTTGGCCTTCGCGGCCAGCAAACAGCAGCTTGAAGCCGGTGCCGATTTTCAGGATCGGCATGAATTTCAGCCCGACCTGCAGGAAGAAGCCGACGCCAAGGATGAGGACCAGCATCAGCGGCCCCCATACGACGCCATTGATGGCTCCTACGATTGAATTTAACGCTTCCATGGTTTCCCTCCCATTTGCGTTTGGTTTATGCCCCGTTGGCGATGGCCCGCTGGCGGGCCTGCTTGAGGGCGGCAAAATCTTCGTCGGCGTGGAACGAGGAACGTGTCAGCGGCGTCGCCGACACATGCAAAAAGCCCTTGGACCTTGCGATCTGTTCCAGTTGGGCGAACTCCTCCGGTGACCAGAACCGGTCAATTGGATGGTGTTTTGGGGTCGGCTGCAGGTATTGACCCACGGTCAGAAAATCGACCTGAGCCGCGCGCAGATCGTCCATGACCTGACGCACGTCATTCAGGCTCTCGCCCAGGCCAACCATCAAGCCGGATTTCGTAAAGATTTCTGGGTTTGCGCGCTTGGCATCATCCAGAAGTCGCAGTGAAGTATAGTAGCGTGCGCCGGGGCGAACGGTCGGGTACAGGTGCGGAACGGTTTCCAGATTGTGGTTGAACACGTCCGGGGCAGCATCGAACACCACATCCGCCGCATCGCCTTTGCCCAGAAAATCGGGAGTTAGCACCTCGACCGTGGTGCCGGGGTTCTGATGACGCACGGCACGGATGGTTTGCGCGATATGCTCGGCCCCGCCGTCTGCCAGATCATCGCGATCGACCGAGGTGATCACTACGTGGCGCAAGCCTAGTTTCATAACCGCTGCAGCAACCCGGCCCGGCTCGAACAGGTCCAGTGCATTGGGGCGTCCTGTTGAGACGTTGCAGAAGGAACAGCCGCGGGTGCAGACTTCGCCCATGATCATCATGGTGGCGTGGCGCTTGGACCAGCATTCGCCGATGTTGGGGCATGCAGCCTCTTCACAAACCGTCGTCAGATTTTGGTCGCGCATCAGGCGGCGGGTCTCGTAATATTCGGGCCCGTCGCCCTTTTTCTTGCGAATCCACTTGGGCTTTCGCGGGATGACGCTGTCAGTCTTTTTGGCTTTTTCCGGATGGCGGGTGCGAAGCTGGATGGTCATCTGGCTGTTCCCTCTCAGGCGTGAATTGCGCGGCCCATGGCGTCCAGGCAGGCTTCCTTGACGGCCTCGCCCATTGCCGGATGCGCATGACAGGTTGAGGCGACTTCGGCGACGGTTGCGCCCTTGGTCATGGCCAGAACCAGTTCGGCGATTAGGTCACCGCCATGTGCGCCGCAGATATGCGCGCCCAGGATTTTGCCATTTGGGTCGGCCAGTACTTTGACGGCTCCGTCTGTCTCGCCAGTCGAACGCGCGCGTGAGTTGGCCATGAAGGCAAACTTGCCGACAGCGTATTCGGACCCGGCTTCTTTCAGCGCTTCCTCGGTCAAACCGACCGAAGCGACCTCGGGGTCCGTATACACAACGCCAGGAACGGTATTGTAGTCCACATGCCCGGTTTCACCGGCCAGCATTTCGACACAGGCGACGCCGTCTTCTTCGGCCTTGTGGGCAAGCATCGGGCCGGGGACACAGTCGCCAATCGCATAGATGCCGGGAACCGAGGTGCGGAACGACGTGTCCACCTGAATGAAGCCGCGCGGGTCAAGGGCTATCCCCAGATCTTCCAACCCAAGCCCGCGCGATACGGGGCGGCGTCCGACGGCGATCAGAACCTTGTCGGCTTCGATCACCTCTTCCTTGTCTTTGCCGACCCGGTCCAATGTCAGCGTCAGCCCAACGTTGGTTTTGTCGATGGTTTTCAGTGCGCGCCCCAGCTGAAACTTCAGGCCACGCTTTGACAGGGCGCGCTGTGCGAGTTTTGCTATCTCGCCGTCGATTCCGGGCAGAATGCGGTCAAGATACTCAACAACCGTGACCTTCGCGCCCAATCGGGACCAGACCTGTCCAAGTTCCAGGCCGATCACGCCAGCACCGACGACCACCAGATGTTCGGGAACAGCATCCAGCGCGATCGCTCCGGTCGAGCTTAGGATATCCTGCTCGTCAATCTCGATCCCGTTTAGCGGGGTTGGCTCGGAACCGGTGGCGATCAGGATGTTTTTGGCTTCATAAACATCGTCGCCAACTTTGACCTGCCCGTCGGAGGGGATACTGGCCCAGCCCTCGATCAGATCGACGCCGTTTTTCTTGAACAGAAACGCAATGCCCTTGGTCAGATCGCCGACGATCTTGTCCTTGCGCCCCATCATCGAGCTCAGATCGATGCTGGCCCCCTCGACAGCAATGCCATGGGAGGAGAGATGTGCAAGCTCGGCATATTTGGCCGAGGAGGTCAGCAACGCTTTGGAGGGTATGCACCCCACATTCAGACAGGTTCCGCCAAGCGAACCGCGGCCTTCAACGCAGGCGACTTTCATGCCCAGTTGTGCTGCGCGGATTGCTGCAACATATCCGCCGGGTCCGCCCCCGATGACGATTAGGTCGTAGATACTCATTGAACGGTCTTTCAGTAGATCGGGTGGCTGGCGCAGAGTGCGCGGACTTTTTCGCGGGTTTCGGCTTCGATCTTCGCGTCGCCCTCGGGGGATTGGGCCAAGGCCTCGAGCACGTCGCCGATCAGGTGACCGATCTGTTTGAACTCTTCCGGTCCAAACCCGCGGCTGCAGCCTGCTGCGGTACCCAGCCGGATACCGCTGGTCACGGTAGGTTTTTGCGGATCGCCCGGCACGCTGTTCTTGTTGCAGGTGAAACCGGCACGCTCCAGCGCGGCTTCTGCGTCTTTGCCGGTCACGCCCAGCGGGCGCAGATCGACCAGCATCAGGTGGTTTTCCGTGCCGCCCGAAACGATGTCACATCCACGCGCCATCATGACGTTTGCCAGCGCCGATGCGCTATCCACAACGCGTTGCATGTAGTCCTTGAATTCGGGCTTTAGCGCCTCGCCAAACGCGACAGCCTTACCGGCAATCACATGCATCAGGGGGCCGCCCTGAAGGCCGGGGAATACGGCCGAATTCATCTTTTTCGCCAGCGCCTCGTCATTCGTCAGAATGATCCCGCCGCGCGGACCGCGCAGGGTTTTATGTGTGGTCGAGGTAACCACATGCGCGTGGCCGATAGGCGAGGGGTGCAGCCCGGTTGCGACCAGACCGGCGATATGTGCCATATCCGCCAGCAGCCAAGCGCCGACCTCATCCGCAATGGCGCGGAAGCGGGCGAAATCGATCTTTTGCGAATAGGCGGATGCGCCAGCGATGATCAGTTGCGGCTTTTCGGCTTTCGCCAGTTCTTCGACCTGATCATAGTCAATCAGACCGGCATCGGTCAGACCGTACTGAACCGGGCGGAACCACTTGCCGGATTGTGCTGGTTTGGCACCGTGCGTCAGGTGGCCACCCGCATCCAGTGACATGCCCAGGATCGTGTCGCCGGGGCTGAGCAGGGCCAATTTAACAGCGCCGTTTGCCTGCGCGCCCGAATGCGGCTGAACGTTTGCGTATTCGCAGCCGAACAACTGTTTCAGACGGTCGATGGCCTCGGATTCAACTTCGTCTACAAATTCGCAGCCGCCATAGTAGCGACGACCAGGGTACCCTTCGGCGTATTTGTTGGTCAGGACTGACCCCTGCGCGTCGATCACAGCTTGCGAGACAATATTCTCGGACGCGATCAATTCGATCTGTTCAGCCTGACGTTTGCCTTCTCGCGCAATTGACGCTGCGACAACCGGATCAGCTTCGGTAAGCGACGTTTTGAACATGGTTTCCTCCTCAGGCACCGAATCCTCAGTACGAAATTTTGTTTCCTATAGTGGAAATCGTGCAGAT
Organism: Ruegeria sp. CDSB013; assembly: GCF_059611165.1. Taxonomy (NCBI): domain Bacteria; kingdom Pseudomonadati; phylum Pseudomonadota; class Alphaproteobacteria; order Rhodobacterales; family Roseobacteraceae; genus Ruegeria; species Ruegeria sp. CDSB013. Next base: position 5,677 of record NZ_JBXWPA010000019.1, read on the forward strand.
AAAGCAACATATATCTCACATTTGTGAAGTTGTGTGGTTTGAGGGAAATCTGTAACCTCTGATAAAACAGGGAGATTTTTATGGGCGACGAGACTCGCGGTGATGTTTCCTCACCGGAAGATCAGGACGAAGGTGAGGTTCTGGGGCGTTCCATACGCGATGCACGACGTGCAAAAGGCTGGACTTTGGAGGAAGCTGGACGCGCGGCGGGAATCGGTCGGTCCACGCTGTCGAAGATCGAGAACAACCAGACGCGGCCAAGTTTCGACATCGTGCGCAGGCTGACACAGGCGCTGGATATGAGCACCCCTCAGCTGTTTCTGCAGTCCGGGCAATCGGGGATTTCGGGAAGGCGCGACTTTACCCCGAAAGGTGAAGGCGAGATAAAAAGCACGCCGACCTATTTACATGAATTGCTGTGTCCCGAGCTGACCAGTAAGAGGATGCTGCCCTATATCGCGACAATCAAAGCCCGCGACCTGTCGGAGTTCGAAAACTGGATCCGGCATACGGGTGAAGAGTTCATGTATGTCATCAGCGGCGAGTTGATCTTTGTATCAGAGCATTATCGCCCCCTGCCGATGAAGGCTGGTGACTCGCTTTATTATGACAGCGGGATGGGGCACGGGTGCATTTCAACCAGTGAGGAAGATGCGAAAGTGCTGTGGGTGTCACTCGAATAAGCACGACGCACAAGGCATGAATAAAAGCGGCCCCAGCGGCCGCTTTTTTTTGGATAAGACGGTCACCGGGTCAGGTGTGGCCCAGTACCTTGCGGGCAACGCGGAAACACTCCAGCGCTTGTGGGACACCACAGTAGATGCCAATCACGTGGATGATGGCTCGGATTTCCTCGGGCGAGACGCCGTTGTTGATCGCGCCTTTGCAGTGAATTTCCCATTCATGCATCTTCCCAAGCGCGCCGATCATGGACAGGTTCATCATCGATCGCGTTTTGGCATCGATCACGTCATCGCCCCAGCCAAACCCCCAGCACCACGCCGTCATCGCTTCTTGAAACGGGCGGGTAAAGTCATCGGCCGCCGCTAGGTTCTTTTCTACATATTCCGCACCAAGCGTGTTCTTACGCTGCTCCAGGCCTTTCAGGAACAGGTCCTCGTCAAAAATGTCTGCCATGTTTTCTCTCCGGTGTATCAGCCAGTCAGCCGATGTTTGTACAGATGGTCGTAGTGGGGTTTCATCCGGCGGTACACCTGTTTGACCCGATCCGGCGCGTCCGAGATCGAGATATGTTTGCGGGGCTGCGGAGCCAACCCCGTCGAATTGGCCAGATTGGCGTGGAACGACCCGCCATCCCACCAAGAGTGCGCGGATGGGTCGCCACCGGGTTCCCAACTCAACGCGTCTTCCAGAAACGGGATGCCGACCGCTTCGCAAAAGCGTTCGGTCATGGCGTGCGGGTCTTCCAGCAGGTCATCACTGTCGATAACAGGTGGGGGCGTGCCGTTCAGGGCTGTAACCAGATCGAACAGGGCCCGCTGTTCTGGAAAGCCGACCTCACCTTCGGCGAAGTCGGGCCATTGTTTGTACATTGAGGTTATCGTTTTTGCCGGATCGCGGATCAGGAAGGCGTGGTTGAAATTCGACAGGAACTCGGCGTCCCACATGTGATTGATGTAATGCGGGAAATCCTTGATGAAGACAGACCTCTTCTGCGCGCGCGCCTGAATGTCGGCCCAAACCGTGTCCAGTGTCAGGCCCGGTGTCGTCACGTCCTCCGGCTGGAACCTGTGCCACAGCGGGTCTTCACCCTGATACCACGCTTCGCCAAAGGGTTCGTGCAGACAATCCAGATCTCCGCGCTGTCGCATCATCCATTCAAAAGCAGTGGACGTAGAGCGGGGCACCGCCCAGAGCGCGAGGACTTTGTTCATGTCGATGATCCTTTGAAGTGAAGTTTATAGCCGCCCCAGAAGTTGCCCGCGGGGTGTTTCCGGCGCGAGGTTGAGGGATTTGAAGATGCGCCAGTACAGCGCGATGTCGTGGCCGATCACCGGTTTGCCAAGCGCGGCCTCAAGCGTATCCGCCAGATGCAAGGGGCGCTGTGGCAGGCCATTCGGCCCCGTGCGGAAATTGCACATGCCGTTGATCAGGATCGCATCGGCCTGCGGGGCCTGCTCGGCCACGTATTCGAAGCTTTTCATCGCGATATCACCGTCAAAAACCCAGCGGTAGGAATTGACCTCCTCCTGGCTGCTGAACCATCCCTGATCGTGGAAATTACCGGCATACAGCACGTCGAACCCGGCTTCTTTTAGAAATCCGACGGTGCCCCGCCACCATTCAGGCCAGTGGTAGGCCGCGTTCAGGGCGACCTTTTCGACATTCATCTCGCGCAGCGCTTCGACCATGGCGTAACCGGCCATGTGGAACTGTGTGCCGTACTTGTCCGACAGATCCGCGCAATGCTGCCGGACCCCTTCGACGCCTAACCCACAGGCGTGGACCCAGTTCGAACCGACCTGCCCGCAAACATCGACGCCGTTGCGGGACATACAATGGACGAAATCCTCGAGCATGCCGAAGTTCTGTTTCCGCTGGTTCAACCCGTGCACGTAGTTCGGGACGTGCAGCATCCAGCCATGCACACCGACCGTTTCAGGGCACATGCGCAGAAAATCCGACGGCGCCGCGTCAAAGTCGAAGGGCGGGCTGGTAAAGCCGACCTGATAGGGAAACAGCTTGTGTTCGGGGCGCCAGTCTTCAGGCATCAGCATGGGCGGGCCACCTCATCACTAGTCCACCGCCTCGCGCATCCATTGCTGCAAACGGGCAATCGAGTGTTCCGACATCACGCCACAACCCGGGTCCAGCACCAGCGGGCCGGGGCGGTAACCGCGGGATTTCAGGCCGCGGTGAACGGATTCAACGAGGTGGATATCTTCTTCTACCGTGGTTTCGCGGTCCTGCACGGCCAGTTGCCGGATCACCGCACTTTCCGAGCCGCCCTCGGTGTACCAGCCGCGCCAGACGGTGCAGTGGTCGGCATCGACCGCGCGCCAGTGATAAGTGTTGAGCACATTGCCCGGGTAGCACTGGAACGAGAACATGGGCCACAGGAACCACGACTGATAATCGCCCGCATGGGGCACCGACAGATCGATGGGGTAGGTCATCTTGTCGAGGCTCTGACACTCTGTCGTATGGCGCAGGACATAACCACCCCCTGCGTCGGGCTGGATGTCATAGGTCTCGGGCTTGACCACGCCTTCCGCAAAGGTCGGGTGGTTGGTCGGGCAGTGATAGCATTCCGAGTAGTTCTCGATGCTGACCTTCCAGTTGCAGTTCTCGGGGATCTTGACCCATTCCAGTGGTTCCAGATCGTCGATATGCGGAACAAAGGCGCGGATTTCCTCGCGCACGCCGGGGTACCATTCATCCATCGGCGCGGCGTCATCGTCGAGATTGACGAAGATGAATCCGTTGAACACCTCGGTCCGAACCGAGTTCAAGCAGATGGCACTGCGGTCAAAGCCGGGTACAGATTTGATGTTCGGCCCGGCGCGCAATTGACCGGACAGCTCATAAGTCCAGGCATGGTAGGGGCAGACCACGACCCGAGTGTTGCCTGCGCCCGTCACCATCTCATGTGCGCGGTGCTGGCAGACGTTGTAAAAAGTTCGGATTTCCCCGTCGCGGCCGTGAATGCAAAAAAGGTTCTGTCCAGCAATCTCGAAGGTGAAGTAATCCCCTGTCTCGCGCACCTGGGCGACGTGACCTGCAAATTGCCACGTTCGGGCCAGTAATCCCTGCATCTCTTGCTCGAAGATCGCTGGGTCAGTGTAATACCGGGCGTCCAGTGAATGCGTCAGAGGTGCGTTCATTCGGGTTCCTCCGCGTAGAGGCCAAGCTGGTGGCGGCGTTGGTGAAATCGTTCTACCCGCTCGACGATCTCATCGCTGGAAACGGCAATCACAAAGGACAGCAGCGTTTCCAGCAAGGCGATGGTCGAAACCGAGGACGGAAAGAACTGTGGTGTGTCGGCGGCAACGACAAAACCGTGTTGTGCGTTCAGGATCACCGGGCTGGCCGGGCTGTCTGAAATGCCGATGACGGTCATTCCCTGTTGCCGCGCCAGTTTGATCGCGTCGATCACTTCGGTGCGGTAGGGATGGCAGGTGATGGCGATCAGTACGTCCTGCTGGTCAGCCCATGCCAGATCATCCACCGGAGTAGAGCCGGGACGCGGGATAGCGTGGAACTGTTTCATGCCGGTTGAAGCCAGATAGGTGAAATTGCGTGCGTTCGAATTGTTGACGCCCACACCCAGTGTGAAAATCTGGCGACAATTCCAGATATCCTCGGCTGCGGACTTAAGATTAGCGGCGTCAATCCCGGCAAAGGTTTCTTCGATATTGCGGATCGCGGCGCCGATCATATCGGCATAGAGGCCGCCCAGTTCCCCTGACTTGCCGATGTCCTGCAACCAGCGGGCGCGGTCCGGAAATGACACTCGTCCCTGCCGGATCGCATCCCGGAACGGGGCGCGAAAATCTTCGTAGCCCTCGAACCCCACCTGCCGCGCCATGCGGACAAACGTGTTGGGTTTGACTTTCGCCGCCTCGGCGATCTCTCGCACGGTAGAAACTCCAACATCGGTTGGGTTTTCCAGCACGTAACGCGCGGCCTTCTGCGCTTCGGGCGTAAGGGCGTCCCATTCCTCGGACAGGCGATCCAGAACAGTTGATGATACATTTGTGTCATTCATGATTGACGATGGTACATTTGTGGAATTAGCCTGTCGAGCAGAAACGCGACTCGGGAAGAGGAAAAATCATGTCCGAGAAGAATCTGCCGTCGCATGCCCGCGTGGTGATCGTGGGCGGAGGTGTCATGGGAGTCGGTCTGGCCTATCATCTGGCGCATGAAGGATGGGGCGACGACACCATCCTGCTTGAAAAGGCCGAGCTGACCAGCGGCAGCACCTGGCACGCCGCTGGGCAGATCACGCATTCGACGTCCAGTTTTGGGTTGGGTAAATGCGTCGACTACAACATCAGTTTGTATTCTGGCCAGCTAGAGGCCGAAACCGGCCAGCCGGTGACGTGGCATGGCTGCGGATCGTTCCGTCTGGCCTATACCGAGGACGAGATGGACTGGTTGCGTCACACCCTGTCTGTGGGCCGGTCGCTGGGGTTCAACATTGAGCTGGTCGGACCTGAAAAGGTGGCCGAACTGCACCCGTTCTACAATCTCGAAGGCGTGTTGGGTGCACTGCACACGCCTGATGACGGGCATGTGGACCCGACCAACGTCACCATGGCAATGGCAACTGGAGCGCGGCAAAAGGGTGTACGCATCTTCCGCAACTGCCGCGCCATCAACATTACGCAGGCCGAGAATGGCGAGTGGGTGGTAGAGACCGCACAGGGCACCATAACTTGTGAGCATGTGGTGAACGCTGGCGGCACCTATGCCCGTCAGATGGGCGAATGGTCGGGGCTGCAACTGCCCATGACCTCGATGACCCACCATTACTTCGTGACCGAGCCGGTGCCCGACTTCCAGAATCTGGACAAGGAACTGCCCGTGATCCGCGATGACCGCAAGGTCTCGGGCTACATCCGGATGGAGCAGCAGCGCGGCCTGATCGGGATTTACGAAAAAGAAAACCCGAACTCGGTCTGGCATGATCATTGCCCCTGGGAATACGAGAACTGGCTGTTCGATGCGGATTACGACCGGGTGATACCCTGGCTTGAAGAAAGCCTGAACCGGATGCCGATCTTTGCTGATCTGGGCATTCAACGTGACGTGCATGGGGCGATTTCGCACCCGCCCGACGGCAACCCGCTGATCGGGCCAGCGCCGGGTGTTCGGAACTATTGGTGTTGTTGCGGGACGCAGATCGGCATCGGCTGGGGGCCAGGTCTGACCCGCGAACTGGCGCGCTGGATGGTGCATGGGGCGGCCGATATCTCGATGCGCGAATTCGACCCGCGCCGGTTTGGGGCGTATGCCACCAAGGATTGGCAGGTGATCAAGGCCGAGGAAGACTACTGCCTGCGCCATGAAATCCCTTTCCCGCATTTCAATCGTCTGGAAGGCCGCCCGATCAAGCCATCGCCGCTGTATGAGCTGCTGAACTCCAAAGGCGCGGTGCATGAAGAGGTCTATGGGTTCGAACGCCCCCGCTGGTTCGCGCGGGATGGGGTTGAGCAGCACGATCACTACTCCTTCCGCCGCACACCGGCAGACGACATGGTCGCGGCTGAAGTCAATGCGGTGCGCGAACAGGTCGGCATCATGGATGTCACCGCTTTCACCAAGGTCGAGGTTTCGGGTCCAGACGCCCACGCCCTGCTGGACCGGTTGACCGCCAATCGGATGCCGCAAAAGGTGGGCTCGATCACGCTGACCCATATGTTGAACCGACGCGGGCGGATCGAATTGGAAACGACGATTGTCCGCAAGGCCGAGGACCGCTTCTACCTGGTCTGTGCGGCCTTCTTTGAACAGCGCCTACTGGATCATCTGGCACACGAGCGTGCCGGTGAGGATGTACAGATTACCGCGCTGTCCACCGACTGGTCGGCCTTGTCGCTGAACGGTCCCCGGTCACGCGACGTACTGTCCCGCTGCACCGATGCCAATCTGACCAATGCCGGGTTCCGCTGGCTGTCCGCGCAGGAGATCACCATCGCAGGCCACAAGGTCTGGGCCTTCCGCATGTCCTATGCAGGTGAGCTGGGATGGGAACTTCACATGCCCAATGCCGCCTGTCTTGACGTCTACAACGCGCTTTGGGCCGCGGGTGAGGCGCATGGCATCACCGACTATGGCAGCTTTGCCATGAATGTGATGCGGATGGAGAAGGGGTTCAAGGGCGCGGGCGAGCTGACCAACGAGGTCACCTTGGCCGAGGCTGATGTGCTGCGCTTTGCGCGTACGGACAAAAGGTATCTGGGCAAAGACAAAACCCTGAACGCTGACTTGCCGTGGGTGTGTGCCTATCTCGAAATTGAGCCGGATGGTGAAATTGACGGCCACGGTGGAGAAGCGGTGATGCTGGATAGTCGTGTCGTGGGTTCAACAGCCTCGGTCGTCTATGGGCACACGGTCGGCAAGATACTCGCCTTTGCGTACATCAAGCCCGAGGCTGCTGCCCCTGGCACCGAGTTACAGGTCGTGATCCATGGCCAACCCCGCGCGGCCTGTGTTCTGGGCGAACCAGCCTATGATCCGCAAAGCCTGCTGCCCCGCACCGACGCTATTTTGGAGACTGCATAATGAGCTTGCCTGACAGAATGAAGGCCATGGTCACGATGGGCCATGGCGGCTTGGAACAAATGGTGCTGCACAAAGACTGGCCGCGCCCGGATCCCGCAGCCGGCGAGGTGTTGATCAAAGTCGCAGCCTGCGGGCTAAACAATACCGACGTCAACACGCGATCCGGCTGGTACTCAAAAACCGTGACCGATGCAACGACGGGCGACGCGTTCGAGGAAGTCAGTGACGAGGATCCTACCTGGGGCGGCGCGCCCATCACTTTTCCCCGGATCCAAGGGGCTGATATCTGCGGGGAGGTCGTCGCCGTGGGAAAAGGCGTCGACCCCGGGTTGATCGGTCAACGTGTGATCACCGATGGATGGCTGCGCGACCCGTCTGATCCGGGCAATAAGGACAAAACCGGCTATTTCGGCTCGGAACGGGACGGTGGGTTCGCCGAATACGCCACGACCCTGGCGGTTAACGCGGTGCCGATCCGGTCCGACCTGTCGGATGCCGAACTGGCAACGTTCTCGTGTTCCTATTCGACTGCCGAGGGCATGCTGACCCGCGCCAACGTCACCGACGCCGACACGGTTCTGGTGCCCGGAGCCTCGGGCGGGGTTGGCGGTGCCTTGGTGCAACTGGCCAAACGCCGGGGTGCCCGTGTCATTGCACTGGCGTCAGAGGCGAAACACGCAGACGTGGCGAAACTGGGCGCGGACATGATCCTGCCACGCGCTCCGGAAAACCTGCGTGCGGCGCTTGGCAATGAAAAGGTCACCGTTGTAGCCGACGTGGTTGGTGGCCCCTACTGGCCCAACCTGATCGACATTCTGGAACGTGGGGGGCGCTATACATGCTCGGGCGCGATTGCCGGGCCCATGGTCGAATTTGACCTGCGCACATTCTACCTGCGTGACCTGACCTTCACCGGCTCTACCGTGATTGATCCGCAGGTGATGCGTAACATCGTTCAGTATATCGAGGCCGGTGAGATCAAGCCCGCCCTGGCCGCGACATTTCCGCTGGAAGAGTTGCGCGAAGCGCAAGCCGCTTTCATTGCCAAGCAGCACACCGGCAATATCGTGGTGATCCCATGACGATGGACGACGTTCTCGAAGCTGCCCGACAGATGCATCAATCACATCCTGAGCTTTCAGAATTCGGAGCCTGGCCTGATGACCTGACGCCAACGGATCAGGAGCCATACCAAATCCCAGCCGTTGAATTGATTCAGCAAACTGACTTCGCGACCGGGTACGCAACGCGATCCCTTTCCGACGCGATCAGGGCAACCGCACATCTAGCGCAGTGGAAACACACCTATACGGAGGAAGAGGTCGGCGCCGATTTTCTTAACCGCTATGGCTATTATGAGCTGTTCGGCCCAACCGGGCATTTCCACTCGACCCAAATGCGCGGCTACGTCGCCTACTGGGGGGCGGGTCTGAATTATGATTGGCACAGCCATCAGGCCGAAGAACTCTATCTGATCGTAGGCGGTGGAGCGATGTTCCGTGTCGATGAAGACGAGACTTATGTCGGCCCCAATCAGACACGACATCACTGCAGCTGGCAAAGCCACGCCATGACAACAACCGACGAGCCAATTCTGGCTTTCGTTCTTTGGCGAGGACAAGGATTGAACGACTTGCCACAAATGGATGCGGCATGAAAACCATTCCGATACCTATCTGCCCATCCCAATGTGGGCATGCCTGTGTTGCGAAATGGCCCAGTAGCTCGATTGAGGAGTTCCGTCTATGAGACCGCAAGCCGAAGCCACTCAGATGATTGATGACGCCCGCGTGCGTGTGACGCGATTTGACTTTGCACCGGGGGCCGAAACGGGATGGCATCGCCACGCAATGGACTACGTCATCACCGCCATAACCGATTGCCATATGCGGCTGGAACTGCCCGATGGTTTGGTCAATGAAGTAACGGTTGCTGCAGGAGTAACTTATCGCCGCGACGAGGGTGTCGAACACAACGTGATCAATGCCGGGGACGCGCCGATGACCTTTGTTGAAGTGGAACTGAAATGAAAATCACTCGTCTTTCAGTCTACCATGTCGACCTACCGCTTGAGCATCCGTATTGGTTGTCTGGCGGGCGGTTGAAGTTTGAAACGCTCGACGCAACGATTGTAAAGATCGAAACCGATTCAGGTCTGACCGGTTGGGGCGAGGGTACCCCGTGGGGCCACACATATGTTCCAGCCCACGGTCCGGGTATTCGCGCCGGAATTCAGACGATGGCACCGTTCATTCTGGGCCTTGATCCGCGTCGGGTGCTGGATGTCGAACGGGCGATGGATATCGCTCTGCCAGGCCACCTCTATGCCAAAAGCCCCATTGATATGGCTTGCTGGGATATTGCGGGTCAGGCCGCCGGTCTGCCAATTGCCGATCTGATGGGCGGCGGGTCTCGCACGCCGCGCCCGATTGCCTCGTCGGTCGGTGCGAAGACCGTCGAAGAAACGCGCGAAGTGATGGAGCGCTATCGCAGCCGAGGCTACGTTGCGCATTCGGTTAAAATCGGTGGGGATGTAGAACGCGACATTGCCCGCGTCCGTGACGTGGAAAGCATCCGACGCCCCGGCGAGATCGTCCTTTATGACGTCAACCGTGGCTGGACCCGGCAGCAAGCCCTGCGGGTGATGAGCGCCTGTGAGGATCTGAACGTGATGTTTGAACAGCCCTGCGAGTCGCTGGACGATATCGCCGCGATCGCGGGCCGCCATGCCTCACCCGTTTCGGTGGATGAAAGTCTTGTGACCCTGCAAGATGCCGCCCGCATTGCCCACGAAGGGTTGGCTGAGGTGTTCGGAATAAAACTGAACCGCGTCGGCGGCCTGACTAAGGCGGCGCGGATGCGGGACATCGCGTTGGCGCATGGAATCGACATGTTCGTGATGGCCACCGGTGGTTCGGTTCTGGCCGATACCGAGGCGCTGCATCTGGCGGCCACCATCCCGGACGACAACTGTCATGCCGTTTGGGCGTGTCAGGACATGATCACCGTCGATGTCGCTGGCGGGCGAGGCCCCCGCAATATCGACGGCCACCTGCACTTGCCGGAAACGCCGGGACTTGGCGTGCAACCTGACGAGAATGCGTTGGGCGATCCTGTCGGGGTATACCAGTGAAGATCACCAAGATAACCCTTTGGTCCGTCGACCTTACCAGCCACGAGACCTATCATATGGCCGAGGGTAAGACCTGTGCGACCGTGATCTCTCATATCCTGAGCCTTGAGACGGATACGGGCCTACAGGGTTGGGGCGAGGTCTGTCCGATCCCGCATTACCTGCCAGCTTTTGCGGGCGGAGTGCCAAGCGCGATTGCTGAGATGGGTCCCGAGATCTTGGGCATATCCCCTTACGGGGTGGACGCGCCAATGCGTAAGCTGGAAGGTTTCCTGCAGGGACATCGCTATGCCAAGTCCATAGTCGACATTGCGCTTTGGGATTTGTTCGGGCAGGCAACGGGCCAGCCGGTCTATGCGTTGCTGGGTGGGCGGACGCGGAAGGACATGCCGCTGTATCACTCGATCACTTGCATCGCGCCAGATGACATGGCGCGGATCGCTAAGACGGCTTATCAGACCGGCATTCGCCAGTTTCAGGTCAAGCTGGGGATCGAAGGCGACTGGCAGGCCGACGCCGAGCGTTTGACCAAAGTGCGTGAGGCCGTGGGACCGGGGCCTTTGGTCTATGGCGACTGGAATTGTGGTGCGTCACGCCTGCACGCTACGCGAACGGGCAGGGCGGTGGCCCAGCTGGATGTGATGCTGGAACAGCCCTGCAAAACACTTGAGGACTGTGCCGCGGTTCGACGGGCCACTGGCTTACCTATGAAGATAGACGAGAACGCCCATGATCTGGCGTCGCTGCGGCGTGCATATGAGCTGGGCTGCATGGATGCCGTCGCTTTGAAACTGTCAAAGTTCGGCGGGTTGTCGGCCATGCGCCGGGCGCGCGATCTGACCGTGCATTTCGGAGCCGAAATCTGCGCCGAATGCACCTGGGGCTCGGATATTGTCACCGCTGCATCGCTGCATTTTGCGGCCTCGACCCCGCACGGGTCACTGATGAACACCTGCGACCTGTCATCTTATGTGGCGCCTCGCATTTGCCCCGACGCACCAAACCGTGAAAACGGCCGGATTGCCCCGCCCGAAGGACCGGGGTTAGGTGTTGTGCCGAACCCGGAGGTTCTTGGCCCGCCAGTATTGGAGATCGTTTGAGATGCTGAAAATCAACACCCAAACCGAATGGATCGCCCGCGCGAATGAGGTACTGCCCGCCGGTGGGTTTGGTAATTTCGACCCCGGTATCGTCATCGCGCGCGGCGAAGGCAGCCGGGTCTGGGATGAGGATGGCAATGAATATGTGGACTACCTGATCGGTTCCGGTCCGATGTTGCTGGGCCATGGTCATCCCGAGGTCATGGAAGCCGTGCTGGAACAACTGCCCAAGGGCATGACCTTCTTTGCCAACAACGCGCGGGGTATCGAACTGGCCGAAGCGATTGTTGACGCGGTGCCGTGTTGCGAGCAGGTCCGCTTTGTCGCTGCGGGTGGTGAGGCGGATATGTACGCCATCCGTCTGGCCCGTGCCTATACTGGCCGCAGCAAGATCCTGAAGTTCGAAGGCGGCTATCATGGGATGAGCGCCGAGGCACAGATGAGCCTGGCCCCCAGCCGCCACGTCAACTTCCCCCGCGCTGTCCCGGACAGCGCGGGCATTCCCGACAGTGTGGCCGAACAGATGCTGATCGCGCCCTTCAATGATCTTGATGCGGTGGCCAATCTACTGGCCGAGCATGATGACGTTGCCGCGATCATGGTTGAGCCGTTGCAACGAATTGTCCCTCCGGCACCCGGATACCTTCAGGGATTGCGCGATCTCTGCGACAAATACAATGTCCTGTTGATTTTCGATGAAATCGTCACCGGATTCCGTTTGGCCTATGGCGGTGCGCAAGAGAAATATGGCGTGACGCCCGATATCTGCACCTTGGGCAAAATTATCGGCGGCGGCTTCCCTTTGGCCGCGCTGGGCGCAAGCGCCGAGATCATGCAGCATTTCGACAAAGCGAAAGTAGGCGAGGAAGGCTGGCTGATGCAGTTGGGCACGCTGTCGGGTAACCCCGTCGCATCGGCTGCCGGGTTGAAGACAATGGAGGTTTTGCGGCGCGACGGCATGTATGACCGCCTGCGTGAAATCGGTGCCGAGCTTCAACAGATGCAGGTGGATGCACTGACCGGGGCCGGCATCCCGCATCAGATCTGCGGGGACGAAACCCTGTTCGACATCTATTTCACCGATACGGACTGTCGTGACTACCGCAGCGCCAAACATGACGACCCCCGCCGTAACGCTGTCTACAACGATTTGCTGCGCGCACATGGGATTTTCAAAGCCCCCGGCAAACTCTATCCGTCACTGGCTGTGACCCAAGCAGATCTGGATCAGACGCGGATGGCCGTTGAGAAAGCGGTTCAGGCGATCAGCGCAGAATAGAGGTCACAAGGTCATAAAAATAAGCGGGCCGCCGTCATTTCTGACAGCGGCCCTAACTGGTTGGATTTCAGGGTCTGGTCTCGCCCCCTCGAATACCACTTAAAACAAAACGGACTAAAAAAACTTTCGACTTTTTCGAGACCGACCCGACTTCACAACCGGTATGAATACTTTATGCACCATCGACGGCACTGTCTCAGTGAAGTAGTTCACTTTTCATAAACTTTTTTATTTTTTCCAATCAAAAAAGCCTGGGCCTGCCTGTTTCAGCAGGGATTCTGCCATGGCGCGACCTATTTCCGGGCCATCTGCGACCGATCCAGTGGTGTCCTCGGATATGGATTCGGACCCGTCGGGGCGCAAAACCTCTCCGCGCAGGCGTAGTTGATCACCTTTTATTTCCGCCAAACCCGCTATCGGCGTTTCGCAGGAGCCGTCCAAAGCGGCCAGCAATGCGCGTTCCGCCGCCAAACGCTGCCCGGTCTCAGCGTGGTGGATGGCCTCGAGCATTTCGGCTGCACGGGAATCGTCGATACGGCGCTCGATGCCGATCGTGCCCTGGGCAATGGCGGGCAGCATGTCTTCGGCGGCGATGGCGGTTGCGGGAACATCCGCCATATTCAGACGCCGGATGCCCGCCATGGCCAGAAACGTGCAATCGGCCACACCATCTGCCAGCTTCTTGAGCCGCGTTTGAACATTGCCCCGGAACTCGACCACATTCAGGTCCGGGCGACGGTTCAACAATTGTGCCCGGCGCCGTAGCGATGAGGTGCCCACAACTGCACCCTGCGCGAGGTCACGAATCGAGCTCAGGCTGGGTGAGATAAAGGCGTCTCGCACATCTTCGCGCGGCAGAAACGTGTCCAGCACCAGACCCTGGGGCTGTTCGACCGGCATGTCCTTGGTCGAATGCACCGCGATGTCGATATCGCCACGCAGCATCGCCTCTTCGATTTCCTTGGTGAACAGGCCCTTGTTGCCAATCTCTTTCAGCGGGCGGTCCGCATCAATCATGGCGCGGTTGTCACCAGTGGTCTTGATCACCACAATCTCAAACGCGTCTTCGGGCAGATCAAAGGCTTTGCCCAGCCGTTGCCGGGTTTCATAGGCTTGTGCCAGCGCCAGCGGTGAGCCACGAGTGCCGATCTTGAGCGGTGATGCGGGGGTTGGCAGGGTCAAAGTCATGGGCACAGCTTTAGTCGCGTCACATTGCCCTGACAATGGGGGCAGAGCTTGACAAATTGCCACTGAGGCACGACCCGTTGCGACAAACCTGACGATTGGGGACAAAGATGGCCGAGACAAAGAAACTGCTGCGGGCGCTGGCTGGCGAAGTACAGGACGTGCCACCGATCTGGATGATGCGGCAGGCGGGGCGTTATTTGCCGGAGTACCGCGCAACCCGGGCGCGGGCCGGGGACTTTTTGTCTTTGTGTTATAACCCCGAGTTGGCGGCCGAGGTGACGTTACAGCCGATCCGCCGCTACGGGTTCGACGCAGCGATCCTGTTTGCGGATATCCTGTTGGTGCCGCAAGCTCTGGGTGCGGATCTGTGGTTTGTCACAGGTGAGGGGCCGCGGTTGTCGACGATCACTCAGCAATCTGATTTCGATGCGCTGAAACCGGTATCGGATATCCATGAAACCCTGTCGCCGGTGTACGAAACTGTCCGAATCCTTTCGCGAGAATTGCCATCTGAGACCACCCTTATCGGGTTCGCAGGCGCGCCGTGGACTGTGGCGACCTACATGATTGCCGGGCGGGGTACACCGGACCAAGGACCGGCCCACGCGTTGCGTGAAGAGAACACGGCCTTGTTCGAGGCGTTGCTGGACCGGATCACACTGGCAACGATCGAGTATCTCTCGGCCCAGATCGAGGCCGGGGCCGAGGTGGTGAAGATTTTCGACAGCTGGGCCGGGTCGCTGAAGGGCGATGCCTTTCAGAAATACGCGGTCGAGCCTTGCCGCGTGATCACGCAGGCGATCAAAGCGCGCCATCCCGGTATTCCGGTGATTGGCTTCCCGCGCGAGGCGGGTGATGCCTATGTCGGCTTCGCCAATACCACCGGGGTAGATTGTGTCGCGCTGGACAATTCGGTGTCGCCGGATTGGGCGGTCGAACATGTGCAGGTGGATGGTTGCGTTCAGGGCAATCTGGCCTCGTCACACATGGTGACGGGCGGACAGGCGCTGGTGGATGAGACGCGTCAGATTGTCGAGGCGTTCTCGAAAGGACCGCATATCTTTAATCTGGGCCACGGGATCACACCCGATGCCGATCCCGATAATGTTCAGCTGATGATCGACACGGTGCGGTCGTGGCGGGACGCGTAGAGGGGCCAGCCCCTCTTGGTCTTTGGCCAATTCACCCCAGGATATTTTTAGCCAGGTGAAGGGTCGGGAGGCGCGTTGGTGGACAGCTGATCCAGAATGTCCTGCCTGTGTTCGCCTCGGCGGGGGCTGGGTTTGGGCTGCCATGTCTCGGTCGAAAAGCGGGGTGCAGCCGCGGCCTGCAACGCGCCGTCTTGGTTGATCCAGGTTTGGCGCGCGGCGTTCATGGGATGGGCTTGCGCCTCGACCGGGTCGAGTACGGGCGCGACGCAGGCATCGGATCCCTGAAACATATCGGCCCAGTGGGCGCGGGGTTTGCTGGCAAAAATTTCTGAGAGTCGCTGTGTGAGTTTGGGCCAAAGTGCCGGAACATACTGGTTTTTGAATTCGGGATCGCCTGAGAGCCCCAGTTTTTCCAGGAATTCGGCGTAGAATTTGGGTTCAAGACACTGGACGGTCATAAACCCCCCGTCCAGGCACGCGTACGTGCGGCTCCAATGCGGGCCGTCCAGCAGGCTGTGACCACGCGTCTCAGACAGATTTCCGGATTGGCGCATGCTCATCAACAGGTTCATCATGTGGGCTGAGCCGTCATAGATGGCCGCATCAACCACGGTGCCCTGTCCGGTCCGCTGCGCGTTGAGAAGCCCGGCCAGAATACCAGCAACTAGATACATGGCACCGCCGCCAATATCCCCGACCAGAGTCGCCGGGGTCTGCGGGAGCTGGTCCGCGGCTGAGGCGTACCACAATGCCCCGGACAGAGAGATATAGTTCAGATCGTGCCCGGCAGTTGCGGAGAACGGGCTGTCCTGACCCCATCCGGTCATGCGACCATAGACCAGTTTGGGGTTGGTTTCCTGAAAAGCGTCGGGGCCAAGCCCCAGCTTTTCCATCACGCCTGGGCGAAACCCTTCGATCAGCGCGTCGGCCGAGGCGATCAGGCGTCTTGCGATGTCCAGATCGGCTGTATCCTTCAAATTCAGATCAATCGAGCGTTTGCCGCGATCCAGGACGGATTGCTCGGGCATACCAGGTCCGGCAGGCTGGCCCTTGCGGTGGATCGTGATGACGTCCGCCCCCAGATCGGCCAGTAACATGGCTGCAAAAGGACCTGGCCCCAAACCTTCAACTTCAATGATCCGTATTCCGCTGAGCATGGGCCTTCTCCTTTTGGCGCAAGTTTTCGGGGATGCCCAGGGATTGCAAGACCAGATTCAACTGACTGTGATAGTGCGCCTGCATCCGCCGCAGCGTTTGATGTTGGCCGCAATTGAACCGCACGGTGCCCGCAGCCTATCAGCAAGGACAACATTATGCGCGTTTGCCTGATGCGTGTTTGCTAATTGAGCATGTACACAAGCGGATTACCGAATGGCGGCGGTGCCGCAGACCTGACACAGCCGCGCGCCCACAAAAAAGCGCAGAACAATGTGCGGAATTGACCTGTTCTGTGCCGGGCCGTCGGGGTAGTGTCCCCGCCAGAACAGGGAACGTGCATGACAACTATTCTGTCCATCAGGGATTTGCGTAAGTCCTATGCCGACGGATTCGAGGCGCTCAAAGGGGTGTCCTTGGATATCGAGCAGGGCGAAATTCTGGCGTTGCTGGGCCCGAATGGGGCCGGCAAGACGACTCTTATTTCCACCGTGTGCGGCATTACCACTCCGACTTCGGGCACTGTTACCGTAGGTGGGCATGACATCCAGACCGAATTTCGTGCCGCGCGCCGGATGATCGGGCTGGTGCCGCAGGAAATCGCGCTTGAGCCGTTTGAGAAAGTTTGGAACACGGTCCGGTTCTCTCGCGGCCTGTTCGGATATGGCAGCGACAACGCCCGGATCGAAGAGATCCTGCGCAAGCTGTCTTTGTGGGACAAGCGTAAAAACGCGATCAAGGAACTGTCCGGTGGCATGAAGCGCCGCGTGCTGATTGCCAAGGCCCTGGCACATGAGCCGCGCGTGCTGTTCCTGGATGAGCCGACCGCCGGCGTAGATGTCGAACTGCGCAAGGACATGTGGGAGATCGTGGCCGAGCTGAAAAAGGCCGGGGTAACCATCATCCTGACGACACATTACATCGAAGAGGCCGAAGCCATTGCCGACAGGGTAGGTGTGATCGACAAGGGTGAGCTGCGGCTGGTGCAGGACAAGAACACCCTGATGGCCCAGATGGGCAAGAAACAGATCGAGGTTATGCTGGCCGATCCTATCCAGGCCATTCCCGACAGTCTGGCTGTGCATAACCTGACGTTGAACGGCAATGGCGACGCGCTGGTCTATACCTATGACACCCACGCGGACCGCACTGGGATCACCACTTTGCTGAACGACGTGGCGCAGGCGGGGCTTGTTCTGCGCGACGTGCAGACCCGGCAGTCGAGCCTGGAAGAGATTTTCGTGAACCTGGTATCCGGAGAACCCGCATGAACTGGTCTGCCATCGCAGCAATCTACCGGTTCGAAATGGCCCGGTTCTTCCGCACTCTGGCACAGAGCTTTCTGTCGCCGGTCCTGTCGACCTCATTGTATTTTGTGGTCTTCGGCACTGCGATCGGCAGCCGCATCCAAGAGGTCGAGGGTGTATCTTATGGCGCGTTCATCGTGCCGGGGCTTATCATGTTGTCCGTTGTGATGCTGGCAATCTCGAACGCGTCTTTCGGGATCTACTTCCCGAAATTCCTTGGTACGATATACGAACTGTTGTCGGCGCCAGTGAATTTTATTGAGATCGTAATTGGTTACGTCGGGGCCGCCGCCACCAAGTCGTTGTTTGTCGGGCTGGTAATCCTGGTGACAGCCACATTCTTCGTGGACATACGCATTGAGCATCCCTTTGCGATGGCAGCGTTCCTGATCCTGTCCTGCCTCAGTTTTTCGCTGTTGGGCTTTATCGTAGGGATATGGGCCAGCAACTTTGAACAAATATCTTTGGTGCCACAGCTGGTTATCACGCCACTGATCTTTCTGGGGGGAACGTTCTATTCGATCTCGATGCTGCCGCCTGTTTGGCAGACGATCACCCTGTTCAATCCGGTTGTTTACCTGATTTCCGGGTTCCGCTGGTCGTTTTACGGGTTGGCCGATGTCCCGATCGGATTCAGCCTGCTGGCGATTCTGGTCTTCACAGGGACTTGTCTGGCTGTGATCGGCTGGATCTTCAAAACCGGTTGGCGTATTCGCAGCTAGGGCGTTGCATTTTTGCCCGCCATGTGTGTGAATTTGGTTCACGTCACGTCTAAGGCCCGAACGGTCCCTTGTTTAGGGCCCGGCTGCACTCTACATCGGCACCCATGAAGCTCAGCCTGCCATTTGTCAAAAAGCAGCCCCTCGTGGCCGTGGTTCGCCTATCCGGCGCCATCGGAATGGCGGGGCGTGGATCGTTGAACGATACCGCGCTGGCCCCCGTTCTGGAAAAGGCGTTTCGCAAAGGTAAACCTGCGGCCGTGGCGCTTGAGATCAACTCGCCCGGTGGATCGCCGGTGCAAAGCTCTCTGATCGGGTCGCGAATCCGGCGGCTGTCGGAAGAGCTTGAGGTCCCCGTTATTGCCTTCGTCGAAGACGTTGCAGCGTCTGGCGGCTACTGGCTGGCCGCTGCCGCTGACGAAATCTGGGCCGATGACAGCTCGGTCCTGGGGTCGATCGGTGTGATTTCGGCCGGGTTTGGCGCGCATGTCCTTCTGGCGCGACAAGGCATCGAGCGGCGCGTACATACGGCGGGCAAATCAAAATCAATGCTCGACCCGTTTTCGCCGGAAAAAGAAGAAGATGTCGCGCGGCTGCAAGGCTTGCTGGGTGATATCCACGCGAACTTCATCGACCATGTCAAAGCCCGCCGCGGTGACAAGCTGGATCAAAGTGCGGATTTGTTCACGGGCGAGGTCTGGCTTGCCAGACGCGCGCAGGAACTGGGCCTGATAGACGGCGTCGCACACCTAAGGCCGAAAATGCAGGAGCGGTTCGGCGACAAGGTGAAGTTCCGCCGCTATGGCCTGCGCAAACCGATCTGGTCGCGGTTTGGGGCCACACTTGCCCAGGACGCCATAACCGGAATTGAGGAGCGGGCGGCTTACGCGCGCTTTGGTTTGTGACGTGATCGTTAAGGTTGTCACCCTTTTCCTGATTGCCATGGGTGTCCTGGCGATGTTCGGCAAGTTGCGTTTTCCGGGGCAGAAAAGGCTGCAATCTGCAAGATGTCCGCGCTGTGGACGGTTCAGTATCGGTAAGGGGCCTTGCTCCTGCGAAAAAGGAGGCCGTACATGACGGCATGGCTGTTATCCGGCCTCGGCTTGCTGATCTTGCTTCTCGCAGGTGATGCTTTGGTCCGCGGTGCAGTGAACCTGAGCCTGCGCCTGGGTGTACCAGCCCTGATCGTCAGCCTGACCATTGTGGCGTTTGGCACCTCGGCCCCCGAGCTGTTGATCGCGATCAGCGCGATCAAGGAAAACGCGCCGGGGATTGCGCTGGGTAACGTGGTCGGGTCGAATACGGCGAACATTTTGCTGGTTCTGGGACTGCCAGCCTTGCTTGCCACGCTTCACACCAGTGAATGCAACACCAGAAGAAACTATGTTTTTATGTTGCTGGCCACGGTGCTGTTCATCGGCCTGGCATTCTGCGGCGTGTTCAATCTGGCTAGCGGTGCTATTTTGCTGGCTGCTTTGGGATTGGTCCTTCTCAATGCCTTCCGCGATGCGCGCGCGCATCGCAAGGCCTGCGGTGAAGCCTGTGGGGAAGAGGATGAGTTGGAAGGTCTGGAAGAGGCCGATCCGGACATGCCCTATTGGAAGCTATCGATTTATCTGGTCCTGGGCCTGATCGGCCTGCCGATGGGTGCACATCTTCTGGTCGACAACGCCACGATCATTGCCCGCACATATGGCGTCAGCGAAACGATTATCGGACTGACGCTGATCGCAGTTGGGACATCCCTGCCGGAACTGGCCACGACCGTCATGGCGGCTTTGCGCAGACAGGCGGATGTCGCCTTGGGCAACGTGATCGGGTCGAACATGTTCAACCTTTTGGCCATCGTCGGTATCGCCACTTTGTTTGGACGTATCCCTGTGGACCCGGAATTCCTGCGTTTCGATCTGTGGGTCATGCTGGGCGCATCGCTTCTGTTGATCCCGTTCGTGTTCTTGAAACAAGATATCACACGCGGCTGGGGTCTGGTGTTGACGCTGCTGTATGCCGTCTACATCGTCTCGCTGTTGGCGTGACCTGAAGATAGGGGGAAATCCATGGCCCAAGCGTTAGTGACCGGTGCAGGTATTCGTCTTGGTCGGGCAATGGCCCTGTATCTGGCAAAGCGGGGATATGACGTCGCCGTGCACTATGCGACGTCTGAACAACCTGCCGCCGAGACCGTAGCCGAGGTGCAGGCGCTTGGGCGCAAGGCGGTCGCCTTGCACGCCGATCTGCTGGATGAGGCGCAGGTCCTGACCTTGCTGCCCCGTGCGGCAGAGGCGTTGGGTGGACCAATCACCTGTCTGGTGAACAACGCATCGATTTTTGAATACGACAGCCTTCAAACCGCCACGCGGCAAAGCTGGAACCGGCATCTCGACAGCAACCTGCGCGCGCCATTCGTTCTGACGCAGGCCATGGCTGCGCAGGGGCTGAAGCCGGGCACGGACGAGGCGGGCGAACCTGTTGCCACCGGCCTGATCGTCAACATGGTCGATATGCGGGTGCGCAAGCTCACGCCAGAGTTCATGACCTATACGATTGCCAAGATGGGTCTGTGGGCCTTGACCCGAACCTCGGCGCAGGCGCTCACGCCAGCGATCCGCGTCAATGCGATCGGGCCAGGACCAACGATGCAGGGCCACCGGCAAAGCGAAGAACACTTTCAGGCGCAGCGTGCAAACACGGTTCTGGAACGCGGGTCGAACCCGTCAGATATCACTGCCGCCTTGGGCTATTTCCTGGATGCGCATGCGGTCACGGGGCAGCTTTTATGCGTCGACGGTGGGCAGCATCTGGGGTGGAAAACGCCGGACGTTCTGGGCCTTGAATAGGTAAAGCTGCTGCAAGTTTTGCACCGCTCTCGGTTCTGTTACCTGCTCGTTACAAAAATGTCTTTTTTTTCATACACTTGTCTTGTGAATGAAAATATTTACAATAAAAACAATAGGTTAAATATTTGCTTATTTTTTGTGCAAATCAAGGATTCCATAATGAAACAAGGGAAAATCGCCAAGCTCAGAAACTTATCTTCACACTTATCCACAGAAACCGTGGATTTGTTTTCTCTTGATCTGAAGGCCACAAGATTGCAGCCATGGTCAGAGAATCATATCTCAGGCAAATGACGACAGACAGCGACCCGACCCAAGACACTCAAATGACCGGCTATGCGTGCATTCAGCGGTATCTGAAAACGCTGGACAGTTCACCCGGTGTGTATCGCATGTTGGATGCGGACAGCCGGGTGCTGTACGTCGGCAAGGCGCGCAACCTCAAAGCGCGGGTGTCGAACTATGCGCGGCCGGGACATTCGGGGCGGATTGAGCGGATGATCGCGGCGACAGCCTCGATGATGTTCCTGACCACACGGACCGAGACCGAGGCGCTGCTACTTGAGCAGAATCTGATCAAGCAGCTCAAGCCCAAATACAACGTGCTGCTGCGTGACGACAAAAGCTTTCCCAATATTCTGGTCGCCAAGGACCATGCCTTTCCGCAGATCAAAAAGCATCGCGGCGCAAAGAAAGAGAAGGGGACCTATTTTGGCCCCTTTGCCAGCGCGGGTGCGGTGAATCGGACGCTGAACCAGTTGCAAAAAGCGTTTCTGTTGCGCAATTGCTCGGACTCTATGTTCGATAGTCGGACGCGTCCCTGTCTGCTCTTTCAGATCAAGCGCTGTTCCGGGCCTTGCGTGAACCTGATCTCGGAAGAAGAGTACAGCGAAAGCGTCAAAGATGCCGAGCGGTTCCTGTCTGGCCGGTCGACCAAAGTGCAGGAAGAACTGGCTGAACTGATGATGGCTGCCTCCGAGGCAATGGAGTTCGAGCGTGCAGCCGGACTGCGTGATCGCATTCGCGCGCTGACGCAGGTACAGACATCTCAGGGCATCAACCCGCGTGGCGTGGCCGAGGCGGATGTGATCGGCCTATATATGGACAGCGGGCAGGCTTGTGTTCAGGTGTTCTTTATCCGCGCCAATCAAAACTGGGGAAACAAGGATTTCTATCCACGTGTCGGTGCGGATGTGTCCGCGGCTGAGGTGATGGAGGCTTTCCTTGGCCAGTTCTACGACAACAAGGAACCGCCGCGACAACTGATCCTTTCGGATGCCGTCGAAAACGCTGACCTGATGCAAGAAGCACTAAGCGAGAAGGCGGGACGCAAGGTCGAAATTTTGGTGCCTCAACGGGGTGAAAAACAGGAACTGATCGCGGGTGCCTTGCGCAACGCGCGGGAGTCTCTGGCCCGACGGATGTCAGAGAGTGCCACGCAAGCCAAGCTTCTGCGCGGAGTGGCCGAGGCGTTTGATCTGGACAGCCCGCCGAACCGGATCGAGGTTTACGATAACTCTCATATCCAGGGCACCAATGCCGTCGGCGGGATGATCGTAGCAGGTCCGGACGGGTTCATGAAAAATGCCTATCGAAAGTTCAACATTCGGGGCGACGACCTGACCCCTGGTGACGATTTCGGGATGATGAAAGAGGTTCTGACCCGCCGCTTTACCCGCTTGCAAAAAGAGGATCCGGATCGTGACAAGGGATTGTGGCCCGACCTGTTGCTAATCGACGGCGGCGCGGGGCAGGTGAGTGCTGTGCGCGAAATCATGGTCGAGCATGGGGTCGAAGATATCCCTATGGTCGGTGTTGCAAAGGGGGTTGATCGTGATCACGGTAAAGAAGAGTTCCACCGTACCGGTCAGCGCCCCTTTGCATTAAAACGCAACGACCCGGTGCTATATTTTATTCAGCGCCTGCGGGATGAGGCGCACCGGTTTGCAATCGGCACTCACCGTGCCAAACGGGCCAAAGCGGTCGGCGCGACGCCGTTGGACGAAATCCCCGGAGTTGGTGCCGCGCGTAAGCGTGCATTGCTGGCGCATTTTGGCAGTGCCAAGGCGGTCAGCCGGGCCAATCTGGCGGATTTGAAAGCGGTCGAGGGGATCTCAGCCGGGTTGGCGCAAAAGGTCTACGACTTCTTCCACGACAAAGGCTAGGCCTTGCGCCCGCGCCACAATATGTACAGGCCCGAGGCGACGATCAGCGAACTGCCGATCCACATCGTCTGGTCGAGATCCTCGCCAAAGAAGACCACACCCAGGGCGACACCAAACAGCAGGCGGGAATAGCGGAAGGGCGTGACAGCGGATACTTCTCCCGTCCGCATGGCTTTCATCAAGGAACCGTATGCGATTGCGCCAAGGCCTACGGCTCCGGCGATATGCAGGCTTGTGAGCAACGGCACTGGCGCAATCGGGGCCTGTTCCCAAAAGCTGTAGGCAAACCCGGCGACAATCACGCTGACAAAGCCGTAGAACCCTAAAACTTCGGTTCCAAGGCTGGCGGGTGCGACCCGGCTGGCCAGATCGCGACCTGCAAATCCCAACATCCCCAGCACGGCCAGCAGGGACAGGATGGTGAAACTGTCACCAGTTGGTTGGATGATGATCACAACGCCGATCAGGCCAACGAGAATGGCGCTCCACCGCCGCCAACCAACGGTCTCTCCGAATAGCAGCGCGGCACAGGCGACGACCACAAGCGGGGTGGCCTGCAGGATAACGGTTGCAGATGACAAGGGCGTCAGTGTGATAGCCAGGACGTAGAACAGCCGTCCGAGAATTTCGAACACCGCGCGGATTTTCATCGCGGGCGACAGAACATCCGGTTGCAGCAGCCGCGTGCCACGTGCCATTGCGACACAGGCAAAGATGAGCGCGCCACCCAATCCGAACAGGACAAGTATTTGCCAGACGGGCAAGGCAACCGCCGCCGCTTTCAGCAGCGCGTCTTCCAGTGCGAAACATGCCATCGCGCCGATCATCCATGCGCTACCGATCAGGTTGGCGCGCGCGTCGGTCTCAATATTCGGGGTCATCGGTTCGTCTTTGCCATTGGGCTTGGTCGGCTGCACTCTGACGACAATACGACCCGGGGCCAAGGCCAATAACCGGTGCCGCGCCGGACTGCGGCGCTTTGACCAAGCCTCTGTGATCGGTACAGTTTTTTTCCGCCCCGTCTTTCCTGTCCCCGGTCAGCGATGTAGGGTCTGCTTCATGAAGTGGAACCTGCCGAATATCCTGACCGTCCTGCGCCTGCTGGCCGCGCCCGGTCTGGCCGTAATGTTTCTGTATTTCACCAGACCCTACGCGGATTGGTTTGCGCTGATCCTATTTCTGACGGCAGCCATTACCGACTGGTTTGACGGATATCTGGCGCGCGCGTGGAAACAGGAAACCAAGATCGGGGCCATGTTGGACCCGATTGCGGACAAGGCGATGGTGGTGATCGCGCTGATGATCCTTGTGGGTTATTCCGCAGAGCACTGGACGCCATGGCTAGTGCTGCCAGCGACGGTCATCCTGTTCCGCGAGGTGTTTGTCTCGGGCTTGCGGGAATATCTGGGCGATACGGCCGGAACGCTGAAGGTCACGAAGCTGGCGAAATGGAAAACGACCGCGCAGATGGTGGCGATTGCCATTCTGTTTTCGCAGGGGATTTTCGAACACTATTTTGTGATGGCTACATTTGGCATGGATGCCGAAACAATGGATCTGGTCCTGACGGGTCAACTGGAAGACCTAAATCACATGCGCTGGCATCTCGAAGCGATGTTCTGGTCTGGCCGGATCGGGTTGTGGCTTCTGTGGATTGCGGCGGCGCTGACATTGATCACCGGCTATGACTACCTACGTAAAGCCATGCCCCATCTGAAGGAGAGCTAAGGGATGGATGTGCTGTATTTTGCCTGGGTGCGTGAACGGATCGGCCTGCCGAAAGAACGGATCGAGACCAAGGCCGCGACCGTATCCGATCTGGTCGCCGAGCTGAGCGCGCGCGAAGACCGCTATGCTGCCGCATTTGCGGACCTGTCCGCACTGCGCGTCGCTCTGGATCAGGAACTGTCCGATTTTGACGCATCGCTTGCTGGTGTGCGCGAAGTGGCTTTTTTCCCGCCAATGACCGGCGGCTAAAACCATGCGCATCGCGGTTCAGGAAGAAGAATTTGATCTTGGGGCCGAAGCCAATACCTTCGCTGCCGGAGACGATGCCAACGGCGCCATCGTGACCTTTACCGGCGTGGTGCGCGATCTGGCATCCGGTGATCTGGATGTGATGGAGATCGAGCATTACCCCGGTATGACCGAACGCGCGCTAACCAAAATAGCCAAAGAGGCACAGCAGCGCTGGTCGTTGGGCGATGTTCTGGTGATCCACCGCCACGGGCGCCTTGCCCCCGGGGACCGGATCATGATGGTGGCTACTGCCGCGCGGCACCGCAAGGATGCGTTTGAGGCGGCAGAATACCTGATGGATTACCTAAAATCCCGCGCGCCTTTCTGGAAAAAAGAAATCACCACATCCGGCGCGCAATGGGTCGCAGCCAAGGATGAGGATGAAGATGCGCTGACGCGGTGGTAGGTTCTGTGCCCGGCACCGGATTATCTGGTGCCGGGTCTATTATAGCGAGTTAGGTGCTTTGTTCGGTGTTACACTGCCGTGCGGCTTCGATGGCTTTTTTAGTACCATCCAGACTAACGGTGAATGCGAACTCTTTCTTCGGAAACACGGTCATTTCGTATTTGTTCATGACGTCATCCACAAACTGGGCGTTGTTCGCAAGGATGTATCCGCCTGTATATCCGTCGGCGAGATGCTTAGTCTTCTTGTGCGCCTCAGCTTCGTAGACGTTGCCGTCGAGTGACAGGAAGATCTTTTCTTTCTTACCCTTCAAGCCAATGTCGTTCTTCGTGAACACACCTAGATAGCCCATCTCGTGGTCTTTGGTCAGACCCATCTGAACAACGTTCTGGTTTTCGTCCATACGCTCGATCAGGCAGGACCCGCGGGAGTCATCCACAAAGATGGTCCAGCCGGATTCTTCGCCCCAGTTGGTGAAGGTATCATTCTCTGAAGGTATCACGTCACTTGACGCCCAGACGGCGGCGCCGGTGAAGATGCTTAGAGTTGCAGCAGCAGTTAATGATGATTTGAAATTCATAGTACACTCCAATTTTCTGGATAGTGAACAGTGATGTGCATGTGTAAAAATGCACCAATTCCTAATATTGAATTTGTTGTAGGAATTGAAGGCGATTGCCTCGGATCGGCTGATTTGTGCCGAAGGTGCAGTCGGCCCCAACCGGGGTCAGCTATTAAGCCCGGGGCTGGGATCAATCCGCGTTGTTGATACGCCCGCGTAGTTCTTCGGCCTCTTGCCGCGCCGCGCGCAGGCCGTCCATGGCGGCTGCCAATTCGGCCTCGGTCTGGGTCAGCTGGTTGGTCAGTTCGGCCTCGCGCTGCTGCAGATAGGTGATCGCCTGATCGCGGGTTTCTTCTGCCTCGTGCAGTTCCTGGCTCATGCGGTCCAGATCGGCGACGTCGCTTTGGCGGACGCGCGACAGGCGATGGGCCAGCCAGTTGGCGAACCACCCCATGCAAAATGCGGCAAACAATATGACGGCGGTCGCGATAATGAATTCGATTCTGTTCAATTTACTGGTCCCCTGCGCCCGAGTCGGTTTCCGCATCCGTTTCCGGGGCTTCGGCCTCTGGCTCTGCGTCTTGTGACGTCTCTGTTTCGTCTTCCATCGCTTCCAGCGCGGTTTGAGATTCGGCGGTGGATTCGGGCCGGATCAGGCGGAATTCGATGCGTCTGTTTTCTTCCCGCCCGATTTCGGTGTCATTGTCGGCGATTGGCTGGGTTTCACCATAGCCCAAGGCGGTAAAGCTGGCTGTGGGCACGCGCCGCGCGCGCAGTTCATTTAAGATGGATTGTGCACGCGACTGGCTGAGCTGCTGGTTCATCTCTTCGCGACCTTGGCTGTCAGTGTGGCCCTGAATCTCCAGCCGGATGGGTCCGCATTCCCGCAGGATGTCGGCGATCTGATTGACCGTATCGCGCGATTCGGCGGCGACCGTGGCAGAACCTGGTTCAAAGGCGATTTTGGAACCCGCCTGAACCTCGGCGATGCGCTCTTCGCAAACATCCGGGTCGGGCAGCTTGTCTGCGGGCTCGGGTGGCTTTTGATAGGTGATCGACAGGCTGAAATCTTGTGCCTCGCCCAGTTTTTCCGACAAAAGCCCCGAAATATAGGCCCGGGTTTTGGGGTCGTGGCTGACACCGTTCAGAACCACTTCGTCCGGTGTCACGGTCAGCGCACCATTGTGCAGTTGCGACAACGCCTCAAGCCCGCTGAGGACGCGAATGGGCCAATCGGCGGGCAGGTCAGGGGCGACGCGGGTTGCGGTATGGACGTGTTCGTAACCAAAGGCTGCACGGGCATAGCTGTCGACCATGTCGCGCAGGGTTTCATCCCCCAGCCGGCCGCGCATTTGTACCAGACCCTCGGGGCTTCGTGTTGCTGAGAATTCGGGCGGGCCGGATTGGTCTTCCGTTTCGGGTTCCGGCAGAACTGCATGCAGGGCAAAGACCTCGGGCAGTGCGTTTTCCAGTTCGCCGATCACCTGGTCAAACAGCGCGGCACCAGTGCCTTCGGCTGCGACCAGAGTGATATCCGCATCTGACAAAGTCACCGTACCCTGGCCGATTTCCGCCAGCGCCCGAATGCTTAACACGGCGGCGTCGGGCCAGCGAGGTGAGGGTTCACCCAGACCGATGGTGCAGGAATAAGGCCCGGTCAGACCAGCATCCTGTGCGGCTGCGACGATCCGGTCCCGCGCCTTTTCGTCCTGGGCCGAGCAGGCATCGAATTGCCCGCCATTTTCGTCGATCAGGTAACGCAGGGTGAAGGGTGTAATGACCGGGCGAGGTGCCGAGATGGACAGGCCTATGCGTAGGCTCGGCGGTGCCGCGCGGGTCAGCTCTTGCTCAAGCCGCTCTTTTTCCTGCTGACTGTCGGCAATTGCGGTCACCTTCACAAGCCCGGGGCTGGCCGAGATTTTGGCCCGAGGCAACCGGGTCAGCGCCTCGACCGCATAAGTAACCGCTTCGTCCCAGCCTTTCGGCTTTGGATAATCGGCGGTTTCCAACAAATCTGAGACCGGCCCGTCATTCAGTCTGCGCAATCTCTCTGTCAGCGCGTTGCGATCTTCGCTGGCCGGGATCAGGCCAATAACCGATATTCCGCTGTCATTGCGCAGAATCTCGGCTGAAAAGCGTGGCGAGGCCAGTTGCGTCGTGGGCGCGACTTCCATTTCGTCAATGACGCGCGAGGTGTCGACCTCGGTCCCTGCCGCTGTCAGAGCGTTGAATCGTGTGGCCTCATCCGAAGCCGTACCGGTCAGAACGACCCGCAGCCCGTCCGATTGGACCTCGGCCCAGTCGTGACCCTTCAGGTCCAGCGCACGTCGCACGGCGAACTCTGAGGCTTCTTCGACTTTTGTCACGGCAAAACTTGCCGCCAACAGAGACAGCCCTGCGGACACAAGGAAGACAAAGGCAACGACGAAGACATAAGGCAGGCGCATGTGCGAACTATCGACTCCTCGGGTGAGTGTTCGGAACTCTTACAGAGGGCTAGGCCCGGGTGCAATCAGAGCAACAAGGCGACGCAAAGGAAGATCAGCGGAATAAGGCCGGTGTCACGGTTGGCGCGGAACAATTGCAGCAGTTTGGCGTTGTCTTCGATATCAAGCCCCCGCAATTGCCATGCCATGTGCCACCCCATCGCCCAAGGCCCGCCAAGTGCCACCACCAGGGCCATGATTGACGTCTGGGTCGTCGCGGCGTCGATGATTGCCAGTCCCATAAGCGCCACTGTGGCCATCAGGAAATACTTCAACCATCGCGCAGTGTCGGTGCCAAACAGCCGGGCGGTGGACTTGATCCCGATCAGTTCGTCATCTTCGGCGTCCTGATGGGCATAGATCGTATCGTAGAACAGCGTCCATGCGATCCCGGCTAGGTACAGCGTGATTGCGGGTATACCCACGGTTCCCGTGTGGGCAGCCCAGGCCAGCAGGATGCCCCAGTTGAAGGCCAGCCCCAGAAACACCTGCGGCCACCAGGTGAATCGCTTGGCAAAGGGGTAGATCGTCACCGGCAACAGCGACAGTACGCCCATCGCAATTGCGGCCTGGTTGAAGGTCAACAGAATCATCAGCGCCAGCAGGCATTGTAGCCCCATCCAGATCACTGCCTGCCGCACGCTGACCTGACCCGATGGAATTGGGCGGGATCGGGTGCGCTCCACCTGACCGTCAAATTCGCGGTCGGTGATGTCGTTCCATGTGCAGCCCGCACCGCGCATCAGAAAGGCTCCGAAGGCGCAGCCGATGGCGATCCACAGATCCTCCCACCGCGGGGTGCCGTCGCTGAGGATGGCCAGTGCCAATCCCCACCAGCAGGGAATCAACAGCAACCACGTGCCGATGGGCCGGTCAGCGCGGCTCAGGCGCAGGTAGGGGCGGGTGAAAGCGGGCGCATATGTATCGACCCAGTTGCCGCTGACAGCGTCGGCAACCTGACCGTCTGGTGTTGGAGCATTGCCTTGCATATGTAAGGTCTCATGAGTGCAAAGATCAGACTGTATGTAGAGCACCCTCTGGGTCAGGGGCAATCGGTTCCTTTGACGCGCGAGCAGGCCCATTACCTGTTTGGCGTCATGCGCCTGTCCGTCGGTGGACGGGTCGCGCTGTTCAATGGGCAGGACGGAGAGTGGCTGGCCGAGGTAATAGAGGCAGGCAAGCGGGGCGGCGTCTTGTCCTGCGTTGAGCAATCCAAACCGCTGCAACTGCCACCAGACCTGTGGTTCCTGTTCGCGCCGATCAAAAAGGCGCGCACTGACTTTATCGTTGAAAAGGCGGCGGAAATGGGCGCGGCGCGGATCATGCCGGTGCAGACGGAATTCACCAATTCGGAACGCATTCGTCAGGACCGATTGCAGGCGCACGCCGTTGAGGCGACCGAGCAATGCGGTGGAACATTTGTGCCCGAGGTGGCTGATCTGCAGCGATTGGATCGCGTATTGGAAAGCTGGCCCAAAGGGCGGCAACTGATGTTCTGCGATGAGGCCGAGGTAGGCTCGGCCCTGCGGCTGGCTGGCAATGAAACGGACCAACCCTGGGCTATTCTCATCGGCCCCGAAGGTGGTTTTTCCGAGCGCGAGCGTGCGCGGCTGGCTGCGCTGCCCTTTTCGCATGTGGTCAGCCTTGGCCCGCGCATCCTGCGCGCCGATACGGCTGCCGTAGCGGCGCTGACGATGTGGCAGCAGGCGCTGGGAGACTGGGTGTGAACTGGCAAGAAGCGCAAGGCGCAGACGTTCCAAAGATCGACAGGTTCCTGTTCGAACATATCCAGACGTCCATGTTCCCTCTGGCGAACCTGCGGGACTTCGGCTTGCGCGGCTCAGACCCGCGCGCCTTGAACTTGTGGACATTGGGTGATGGTCCGAGGGCGATTTTTGGAATCACAAATGAAGGTATGGTCCTGCCGCAATGCCCCGAATGCTCGGATGACGTACTGAGGCAGGCGATTCGCCTGATCCGGGGGCGCAGGTTGTTCGGTCTGGCGGCTGAGGCCACTCAAGCACGTCGGATCATGCAGCTTGCGGGATGGGAAGACCGCCCTGCAACCCTAAACAGTGACGAGCCGGGGTTCTCGCTGGAGCTGAATCAACTTGTCATGCCGGACGCCACCAGCGCGAAACTGGTGCCGCCGGATGAACTGAACCGATCCATAACAGTGGGATGGCGGCAAGACTATCTGATCGAAGCAATGGGCTTTGACCCCGAACGCGCGCAACCTCAGGCACAAAAAGATATCGCTGCCTATATCGAACGCGATTCCCATCGGGCCTTGCTGATTGATGGTCGGCCAGTAGGAATGACCGGGTTCAACTCGCGTTTGCCAGAGGTTGTCCAGATTGGCGGTGTTTATACGCCGCCCGATCTTCGGGGGCATGGATACGCGCGACTAGCAGTGGCGCTACATCTACGCGAGGCGCACAGCAACGGCGCAACCCGCGCTGTTCTGTTTGCCGCTAGCGATGCCGCCGCGCGTGCCTATATAGCAATAGGGTTCCGGCCAGCAGGCCATTATTCCCTGATTTTGTTCAAAAACCCTGAGGACACGGCATGAGTTTCATCCGACCCGAAGCCAAACTGGCCCTGTGGCGCTGGCGCGAAGTGCTGGTGGCAGGGGTCGTCTTGTTGGTCGGCCTCAGCTGGATCGGCGGACCCGGTGGATTGCTGGGTTGGCTGGGCTGGGTACTGATCGCGGTCTCGGTGGCGCTGGCCGTTATTGGCATTCAACGCGCCCGGTTCCGTACCGGTGCAGGTGGCCCCGGTCTGGTGACAATCGATGAAGGTCAGATCACTTATCTGGGACCGCTGACAGGCGGCATCGTTGCGACACGTGAAATCGAGCGCCTTGTGCTGGACCCGACATCGTCCCCGGCACATTGGATTTTGGATCAGCAGGGGCAGCCGACGCTTCACATTCCTGTGAATGCGGAAGGTGCCGAAGCGCTGTTTGATGTGTTCTCGGCCCTTCCGGGTTTGAAAACCGAACAAATGCTGTTGGAACTGAACGGTGGCGCGACGCATCCTGTGGTTATTTGGGAACGCACGCCTCTGCGTCCGGCCCATTTGAGGCTGCATTGACACTGGCGCGGTTTAAGACCACGACTGACCAAACGACAGACACATCAGGATCGGAGCACGGTTCATGTCCATTCCCCAGTCCGGCGGCGGACCGATCGAACGCCATGAGCAACTGGCCGAATATCTGGAATCGGGCTGCAAGCCCAAACAGGATTGGCGCATCGGAACCGAACATGAGAAGTTCGGTTATTGCAAAGACACGCTGAAACCGCTGCCCTTTGAGGGTGAGCGTTCCATTCTTGCCGTCCTGCAGGGTTTGCGTGATTTGCATGGCTGGGCCCCGGTGGAAGAGGCCGGCAAGCTGATCGGGCTGGAAAAAGACGGCGCCAATGTATCGCTGGAACCCGGCGGGCAGTTGGAATTGTCAGGCGCGCCGCTTGAGACCATTCATGAAACCTGTGACGAGGTGAACGCGCATCTGCGCGATGTGAAGGATATCGCGGACAAGATCGGTGTCGGTTTCATCGGCCTTGGGGCCGCCCCGATCTGGACCCACGAGGAAATGCCGCTGATGCCCAAGGGGCGTTACCGGCTGATGAATGACTACATGGAAAAAGTCGGCACCATGGGCCGGTCGATGATGCGCCGGACGTGTACGGTTCAGGTCAATATCGACTTTGGATCCGAGGCCGACATGGTGCAGAAACTGCGCGTCGCGCTGGCGTTGCAGCCTGTGGCAACGGCACTGTTTGCCAATTCCCCGTTCTTTGAGGGTAAGCCAAACGGCCAAAAAAGCTGGCGCAGCTATATCTGGCGTCATCTGGATGATGCGCGCACCGGTATGCTGCCCTTTGTGTTCGAAGACGGGTTCGGGTTCGAGGCTTGGGTCGAGTACGCCTTGGATGTGCCGATGTATTTCGTCTATCGCGACGGCAAGTATATCGACGCGCTGGGCCAGTCCTTCCGTGACTTTCTGCAAGGCAAACTGCCTGCTTTGCCAGGCGAAACGCCGACGTTGTCTGACTGGGCGGATCACCTGACCACAGCCTTCCCCGAGGCGCGGATCAAGAAGTTCATGGAGATGCGCGGGGCCGATGGTGGTCCCTGGCGGCGCCTGTGTGCCTTGCCCGCATTCTGGGTCGGTTTGACCTATGATCAAGGCGCGCTGGATGCGGCTTGGGATCTGGTCAAAGGCTGGGATGCCGAGACGCGCGAAGAGCTTCGGGTTGCCGCCGCCCGGGACGGCCTGCAGGCGCAGGTCGGCGACATCAACATGCACGATCTGGCTGGCGAGGTGGTTTCGATCGCCCAAGCCGGCTTGAAATCCCGCGCCTTTCCCGGTGCAGGTGGGTTGGTACCGGATGAAACGCATTTCCTGAATGCGCTCAAGGACAGTATCGAAACTGGCAAGGTTCCGGCGGACGAGTTGCTGGATCACTATAACGGCGACTGGAACGGCGATCTGACCCGGATTTATCCCGATTTCAGCTACTGACCGTCTTTTAGGTCTGTTGCCTTTAGGAGAGTATTTGCCAATTAACGTGATGTGACCTTGCCATGTGGCGGGGTCAACCGACTATGCTTGGCGGGATATTCCCGAGCGTGATGGCGTCATGGCCCGTATCAGCGAACTGCATTATTCCAATGCCTATGCCGCCCAAAGCGGCGTTTCCGAGTTCCTAGAGGTTGCGCTGAGATCCGATGAGGATCCGGCCAATTTCACTGTGTCCTTCTATCAGGCGAATGGTCAGGTCGGGATCGAGATTCCGCTGACCCACCCATCGGTTCAGGTTTCAATCGACCCTGACAACAATGAACAGGTCTTTGTAATTTCAGCAGATTTCTTTCCGATCCTGCTGACAGACCCCAATGGCGGGGGTCCGAACAACTATGAAGCCTATGCGCTGACCAATACATCGACGGGCGAGGTCATTGATTTCTACGATATCGGTGGCGGAACCACGGATATCGTCGCTCAAAACGGGTTGGCCGCCGGGGAAACTTCGGAAAATCTGCCGGTTCTTGTTGGGCCGAACCAAACCACGACAACCCTGCAGTTCAATCAGCCCAACCCGGACACACTGGTGCATGCGCCGCTCTCGCCCGGCGATTCAGGCGCACCGTGTTTCGCGGCTGGCACGTTGGTCGACACGCCGGATGGTCCGCGTAGGGTTGAAACTCTGGGGCCGGGTGACCTGGTGCTGACACAGGATGATGGTGCTTGCATCATTCGCTGGGCCGGTGGCCGCACTGTTTCAGGACGGGGTCGTTTTGCACCCGTTCGTATCCGTTCCGGCGCGTTGGGGGCGGAAAGGGACATTTACGTCTCGCCGCAACACCGCCTGCTGGTCTCAGGTTGGCAGGCGCAGCTGCTGTTCGGAGAAGATGAGGTTCTTGTCGCGGCCAAATCAATGGTCAATGACACGACCATCACATCCGCGCCTTGCGACCTTGTCCACTATGTCCACCTGTTCTTTGACCGGCATCAACTGGTGTCGACCTCTGGTCTGATCTCGGAAAGCTTCTTTCCCGGGGCGCAGGGCCTGTCGAGTCTTGATCGCGAAGCCGCAGACGAGCTGTTCGCCCTGTTCCCCGAGCTTTTGGATCAGCCACAAACTTATGGCCCGACCGTGCGCCCGGTCCGGTGCGGCCCACAAGTGGCAATGCTGCGGGCGATCTGATCCGTCCCTCTTGCTTTCGCGGACTGCTGTGATAGCAGAGCCTCAACAGCATTCAGGGAACCGTCATGGACGATCTTAAGGGAAAATATCTGGGTCAGATCGCCGATGCAGGCGACGAAAACGCGCTCGAAGCGATCCGTGTCGCGGCTGTCGGCAAAAAGGGCGAGGTTGCGCTGAAGATGCGCGAGTTGGGCAAGATGACGCCCGAGGAACGCCAGGTCGCTGGCCCCGCGCTGAACGCCCTAAAGGATGAGATCAACTCGGCCCTCTCCGCCAAGAAAGCCGCTTTGGCTGATGCCGCGCTGGACGAACGCCTGCGCACAGAATGGTTGGACGTCACCTTGCCGACCCGCGCCCGCCGTCAGGGGTCGATCCATCCAGTTAGCCAGGCGACCGAGGAACTGACCGCGATCTTTGCCGAACTGGGTTTCTCGGTGGCCGAAGGGCCACGGATCGAGGACGACTGGTACAACTTTGACGCCCTGAATATCCCCGGCCATCACCCTGCGCGGGCCGAGATGGACACGTTCTACATGCACCGCACCGAAGGCGACAATCGCCCACCGCACGTGCTGCGCACCCATACCTCGCCGGTGCAGATCCGCTCGATGGAGAAACAGGGCGCGCCTATCCGCGTGATCTGCCCGGGCGGTGTGTACCGCGCCGACTATGACCAGACCCACACGCCGATGTTCCATCAGGTCGAGGGACTGGCCATCGACAAGAACATCTCGATGGCAAACCTGAAATGGGTTCTGGAAGAGTTCGTGAAGGCGTTCTTCGAGGTCGACGATGTCGAACTGCGCTTCCGCGCCTCGCACTTCCCCTTCACTGAACCGTCGGCCGAGGTCGATATCCGCTGTTCCTGGGACAACGGCCAGTTGAAGATCGGCGAGGGCGACGACTGGATGGAGATTTTGGGCTCGGGCATGGTCCACCCCAAGGTGATCGCCGCCGGTGGTATCGACCCCGAAGTCAATCAGGGTTTTGCCTTTGGCATTGGCATCGACCGTCTGGCGATGCTGAAATACGGTATTCCTGATTTGCGCGCGTTCTTTGACAGCGACCTGCGCTGGTTGCGGCATTACGGGTTTGCGGCGCTGGATATGCCGAACCTGCATGGTGGTTTGAGCCGTTAGAGAGATCATTGGACGACTGGCTAACAGCATATCGCGATTGGTGGAAACGTAGGGTTTCCAAACGTCCACTGCTTTGGCTTTTGTGTTCGTTTCTCGCGGTTTTTGTTCTACCGATGCTGACGTCTTGGGTTTCGGAAAGCAACTCGGCCGCCGTCTTGATCGCTTTTGTCGTATCTGCGCTTTTGTTTCTGCCGGGCATGCTGATTGCTGGCCTTGAGTTTTTGAAGCCCGGTGCTTTTCACATGCGAGATAGGATTCAAAAAGAAAAAACCCAAGACCTGATTAACAAACGCAACAGCGGTTTTTGGAAGTGGTGGTAGGTAGTGTATCAACTTGGTGTATACCTTGCGACCTACTACGACTGGTGCTTCGCGTTTTCTGCACGCCATCGCCGGTGGGTGGGTTATGCCGTTGTATTTGGACCTTTTTTGATCTTTTTCGGGCTCGCGAGCTTCTTTCCCGGATGGATCAACGCGTTGATCCTGCTGGCTATGACGCCGTTCCAAGGACTTTTCTTGCTAGCGCATCACCGTGTCTGGGAAAAACGAGACCAGATTTACACCGACCGGCTAAACCGAGTCTACAAAACCAAAAAGCTCATAGATCGCTTCAAGAAGTAAGCGCGGAACAAAGGCCGATAGGCCGCCGCGCTATCGCCAGACCGCCCGCACGGGCTGGCGATAGCACGGCTTGTCACAATCTCGCACGGGGTTGTGACGTGACAGCGCGCGCAGCCTCGCTAGGGTTCGGCAGATGATTTATCGACTGCTCTGTCTCCTCGTGGTGACCGCCACCCAAGCCATCGCAATCGAATCCTGCCACGGCGATACCGCCTGTCAGGTCGGCGACCGTTCCTATCATGTGTTGGAACCTGACGGGTGGGATGGCGAAACGCCTTTGCCGGTGTTGCTGCATTTTCACGGCTGGGCGCGGCAAGGGACGGTGGTGGTGAACCACGAACGCATCGCCGGAGCCACGAAGCTGCGCGGCGTGTTGTTGGTGGCCCCGAACGGGTTGGGCAAAAGCTGGGACTTCTGGACCTCGGACACTGGGGATGTGCCTTTCGCTGACCGGGTGCTGGAGGATGTGGCTAGTCGCTATCCGATTGACCCCGACCGCATATATGTCTCGGGCTATTCCTACGGCGGCGCGATGGCGTGGCGCTATGTCTGCCAGTCCGGCAATGACACAGCCGCCTTGCTGGGCATCGCGGGCACCATTCGCCAGACCGAGGACTGTCCGCAGGCCCCGGCCGAGGTGCGCCATGTGCATGGGACCAGCGATACCGTCATGGATTTCCCCTTTGGACCGGGCGGTGATACGACCTATCCGGTGACACTGTGGCGGCAGAAATTCGGCTGCGAAACCGCCACCCCACGCGGGGATTGGAGCGTTGTGCCGATCCTGACGCTCAGCCGGGTGGAATGGACCGATTGCGCCCGGGGGCAGGTATCACTGGATACGCATCCGGGCGGGCATTTCATCCCGCATGGCTGGATTGGGCGGCAGTTGGATGAGCTGCTGGGGCGCGAGCCGACATATCCCTGATCATTTGACTTGCACAGGTATTTCCAGCTTGGTTGCCCGGAATGATCCGAAAATGGAACTGCCCGATGAAAACCTTGCTGCTATGCGCCCTGATCCTTGCAACCACACCTGTTCTGGCGCGCGATACGTATCCGCCGGTTGAGGTTCTGTTGCAGACCGATAAGTCCGTAATTGGTGAACCGCTGGAATACCCCGAAGGCAAGGCGCAGATAACCATGGCCATCGTGACCATGCAGCCCGGCCAAAAAACCGGCTGGCACCGGCACGAGGCCCCATTGGCGGCTTACATGCTGGAGGGTGAAATCACAGTGGATTACGGGGATGCCGGGACCAAAACCTACAAAACCGGTGATGCGCTGGTCGAGGCGTTCCGTTCACCTCATGCAGGCGTGAATTCAGGCGAAGATATCGCGCGGATTCTGGCTGTGTTTGCCGGTGCAGAGGGCGTTTCCAACACGGTCGCGGAAGAGTAGGCGCCCAAGCCCCCCTCACCCTCTTTCCCCTGTCCGCAATATCCGTTAAACGCGGTCTGACCCTAGATTTACTGGCGGATACCGACCGATGAAATTCACTCTTTCCTGGCTGAAAGACCACCTCGACACCGATGCGTCGGTAGATGAGATTGCAGAGACGCTGACCGATCTTGGACTGGAAGTCGAAGAGATCGTGAACCCTGCTGACCGTCTGGCAGGCTTTACGCTGGGCTATGTGAAGCACGCGGAAAAACATCCTGATGCCGACAAGCTGCGTGTGTGCACGGTCGCGACCGACGAGGGCGATCTGCAGATCATCTGCGGCGCGCCGAATGCGCGCGAAGGCATCACTGTCGTTGTCTGTAAACCCGGCATGTATATCCCCGGTCTGGACCTGACCATCAGCGTCGGCAAGATCCGCGGTGTCGAAAGCTTTGGCATGATGGCCTCCGAGCGCGAACTGGAGCTGTCGGACGAGCATGACGGCATCATCGAACTGCCTTCGGGTGAAGTCGGCGACAAGTTCGTCGACTGGCTGGCTGAAAACGAACCCGCGAAGGTCGATCCGATGATCGAAATCGCGATCACGCCGAACCGCCCTGATGCGCTGGGCGTGGCCGGGATCGCCCGCGATCTGGCTGCGCGCGGTGTTGGCACGCTAAAAGAGCGTGATTATGTGCCGGTGCCGGGTGATTTCGAAAGCCCGATCAAGGTGACGATTGATGAGGACACGCTGGATGGCGCGCCGCATTTCACCGGTCGTCTGATCAAGGGCGTCAAAAACGGCCCCAGCCCGCAATGGTTGCAGGATCAGTTGAAGGCAATTGGTCTGCGTCCGATCTCGGCGTTGGTCGATATCACCAACTACATGACCTTCGACCAGAACCGTCCGCTGCACGTGTTCGACGCCGATAAGGTTCAGGGCAACCTGCGCGTTCACCGTGCCAATGGTGGCGAAAAGCTGGTGGCGTTGGATGAGAAGGAATACACCCTGCAGCCCGGCATGATGGTGATTTCGGACGACAAAGGTCCCGAATCCATCGCTGGTATCATGGGCGGTGAGGAAACCGGCTGTACCGAAGAGACCGTGAACGTCTTCCTCGAAAGCGCGTTCTGGGATCATGTGCAGATCGCGTTGACAGGCCGTGCGCTTAAGATCAACTCGGACGCGCGCTATCGGTTCGAACGTGGCGTGGACCCGGAATACACGCTGGAAGGGTTGGAACACGCGACGCAGATGATCCTGGATATCTGCGGTGGTGAAGCCTCGAAAGTGGTCGAAGCTGGCAAGGTGCCGGATCATTCGCGCGCCTATAAGCTGGACGCTGAGCGTGTTAAGTCGCTGGTCGGCATGGACATTCCCGAGGCCGAGCAGCGCCAGACTCTGACACGTTTGGGCTTCCGCCTTGAGGGTGAGATGGCGCATGTCCCCAGCTGGCGTCCCGATGTCATGGGTGAGGCCGATCTGGTGGAAGAGGTCGCTCGGATTGCATCTCTGACCAAACTGCAGGGTAAGCCGCTGCCGCGTGTTACGGATGGTATTCCCAAGGCGGTGATGACCCCGTCGCAGCGGCGTCAGTCGATGGCACGTCGCACTTGTGCGGCGTTGGGGTACAACGAATGTGTCAGCTATACCTTCATCGATCAGGCCTCGGCCGCGTTGTTCGGTGGCGGGGATGAGGCGACGCAGCTTGAAAACCCGATCTCGTCCGAGATGAGCCATATGCGCCCCGATTTGCTGCCCGGTCTGTTGCAAGCTGCGGCCCGCAATCAGGCGCGTGGGTATGCCGACGTGGCACTGTTCGAGGTTGGCCCGGTGTTTCACGATGGTGAGCCTGGCGATCAGAAAACCCAGATCACTGGCCTTTTGGTTGGACGCAGCGGTCCCAAGGATGTGCACGGCGCTTCGCGCCCTGTCGATGTGTTCGACGCCAAAGCAGATGCCGAGGCTGTGCTGGCCGCAATCGGTGCGCCCGCTAAAGTGCAGGTCCTGCGCGATGGTGATGCCTGGTGGCATCCTGGCCGTCACGGCAAGATCTGTCTTGGCCCGAAAAAGGTGTTGGGCGTCTTTGGTGAGCTGCACCCACGCGTGTTGCAGGCGATGGATATCAAAGGCCCTGCGATGGCTTTCACCATCTGGCCGGAGGAGGTGCCTCTGCCACGTAAGTCCGGTGCCACCCGAGCGGCGCTGGAATTGCGCGATCTTCAGGCGGTCGAGCGTGACTTTGCCTTTGTCGTCGACGAGGGCGTCGAAGCGCTGACACTGGTGAACGCCGCAGCGGGTGCTGACAAGGCGCTGATCGAGGACGTCCGGGTCTTTGACGAGTTTATCGGCGGTAGCCTGGGTGAGGGTAAGAAATCTCTGGCCATCACTGTTCGCCTCCAGCCGACGGATGCGACGCTAAAGGAAAAAGACATCGAAGCGGTGGCTGAGAAAATCATCGCCAAGGTCACCAAGGCGACTGGCGGCGTTCTGCGCGGGTGATGCCTGGCCGCCTCCGGCTGGAGTTTTTGAAAAGATGAAGGGGCGGTGGCGCCCTTTCTGTTTTTGCGGAGGAGCAAATGATGCTGAACGTTTACCTATCCGGCGAAATCCATACCGATTGGCGGGAACAGATCATCGAAGGCGCTCAGGGTCTGGACATCACGTTCAACAGTCCTGTGACTGATCACGCGGCCAGCGATGACTGTGGTGTGGCCATTCTGGGGGGCGAGCCAAACAAGTATTGGCACGACCACAAAGGCGCAATGGTCAACGCGATCCGCACGCGCAAGGGCATCGCGGATGCCGATGTAGTCGTGGTCCGCTTCGGTGAAAAATACAAACAGTGGAATGCGGCATTTGACGCGGGTTACGCTGCGGCGCTGGGGAAATCACTGATTGTGCTGCACGGCCCTGATCACCAACACGCGTTGAAAGAGGTGGATGCGGCGGCACTGGCCGTGGCCGAGCATCCGGGCCAAGTCGTTGATGTACTGCGCTATGTTCTGACGGGCGCGCTGCCAAAATAACTCACGCGACGTTTTCCTTGCGGGAAATCAGGGTGCTTTCTACCGTCTGTTTGGGCAGTACGGGGAGACATTCATGGAATTCGACTATGTCATCGTGGGCGGTGGGTCCGCCGGATGTGTTATGGCCGCGCGGCTGAGCGAAGATCTAGACACAAGCGTTTGCCTGCTTGAAGCGGGTGGCGCCGGTGAAGATCTGGTGATCCGGGCTCCGGCGCTGGTGGCAGCCATGGTTTCGGGGCGGCCCAAGCTAAACAACTGGGCTTTTCAAACCGTGCCACAGGCCGGGTTAAATGGTCGGAAGGGGTTTCAGCCACGGGGAAAGGCAATGGGCGGATCGTCGGCGATCAATGCGATGCTGTATGTGCGCGGACACCCCACGGACTATGATGAATGGGCGGATTTGGGGTGCGAAGGTTGGGATTGGAAGAATGTCCTGCCTTACTTCCGCAAGACCGAGGGCAACGCGCGCGGTGCGGATGATCTCCATGGCGGTGATGGTCCCTTGCAGGTGTCGGACCAGTCTGAGCCGCGTGCCATCTCTCATGCGTTTGTCGAGGCCTGCGGCCAGCAACAAATTCGCAAGACAAAGGATTTCAACGGGCCGACACAGGAAGGCGCGGGCCTGTATCAGGTCACGCAGTTCCACGACGGGGCGCATAAGGGTGAACGCTGCTCGGCGGCTGCGGCCTATTTGCGGGGCGTCAAATCGCGGCCGAACCTGACAATCATGACAGGGGCAGAAGCTCAGAAGATCCTTTTGGACAAAAAGCGCGCAACCGGGGTTTTGCTGCGTCAGAAAGGTAAGGCTGTCGAGGTTCGCGCTCGCCGTGAAGTCATCCTTTCGGGGGGTGCTTTTGGTTCGCCACAATTGCTGATGTTGTCCGGTGTCGGGCCCGAGGCCGAGTTGAAACAGCACGGTATTCCCGTTCTGCACGACTTGCCCGGCGTTGGTCAGAATCTGCAGGACCATCTGGACTATGTCCTCAGCTATCATTCGAAACGTAAGGATGTCATCGGGCTGACCCCGGGCGGGCTATGGAACCTGGCTAAGGCGGGGTTGGACTGGCGCCGCACTGGAGAGGGGCTGTTTGCGACTCCTTTTGCCGAAGGCGGCGCGTTCTTCAAATCTGATCCATCCGTTTCCAAACCGGATCTTCAGCTGCACTTTGTTGTCGGAATCGTTGACGACCACATGCGCAAGATTCACTTGTCGCACGGGTTTTCGTGCCATGTCTGTGTGTTGCGCCCGTTCAGCAGGGGCAGCGTGGGCCTAACCTCGGACCGGGCCGGAGAGGCGCCGCGTATTGACCCGGCTTATCTCAGCGATGACCGCGATCTGGATCTGTTGAAGCGCGGGGCTCGTATCATGGAATCAATTCTCGAATCCGAGCCGCTGGAACCCTGGCGCAAAAAGCGACTCTATGCCCATGACGACAGTGATCAGGCCTTGGAGGCTGATATCCGCAGCCGTGCCGACACGATCTATCACCCGGTGGGCACCTGCAAGATGGGGATCGACGATATGGCCGTTGTCGATACCGAAGGTCGGGTTCATGGGGTCGAGGGGCTGCGGGTGGTCGACGCATCGGTCATGCCGACTTTGGTCGGCGGCAATACCAATGCGCCCACTATCATGATTGCCGAAAAGATCGCCGAAGCAATCAGTCCCGGGGCGGCGTAACCAGGCCTTTTTGCACCGCGGGTCGCTCTAGGAACCGGTCGAGATACGCCACCAGATTGGCGTGGTCTTCCCAACCAACAAGGTCGTGGGCATTGTAGAATTCGAGCCCGCGCAGCCACGGCGCGATTGCGATATCGGCAATCGAATAGTCTCCGGCAATCCAATCCTGGCCTTCAAGCTGTTGGTTCAGGACATTCAGCAATCGCTTGGCCTCGTTCACGTAGCGTTCACGCGGGCGGGGGTCTTCGATCTCGCGGCCTGCGAATTTGTGGAAGTAGCCCAGTTGCCCGAACATCGGACCGATGCCGCCCATCTGGAACATCACCCATTGGATCACGCGATATTTGTCGGCTTTGGTCTGACCCAGAAACTTGCCGCTTTTCTCGGCGAGATATATCAGGATCGCTCCGCTTTCGAACAGACCAATGGATTCTCCGTCCGGACCATTCGGGTCGATGATCGCCGGGATTTTGTTGTTGGGGTTCAATGACAGGAATTCGGGGCTTTTGACATCCGAGTCCGAAAGCGTAACCCGATGGGCTTCATAGGGCAGGCCGGTTTCTTCCAGCATGATCGACGCTTTGACGCCGTTCGGCGTGGGGAAAGAATAGAGCTGAATCCTGTCGGGAAACTGCGCAGGCCAGCGGGCTGTTATCGGGTGAGAGGCGGTGTCCAGCATGGGGGGCTCCTGTCATGGGTTGCCAGCAATAGTTAGGTACACCTGCCCAGTCTTGCCAGTATCCGGGCTGTGCATACAAGGTCAGGGACTGTGTGCGTGAGAACAACGGGGAAAACCTGCGTATCTCACACCTAGACCGACGCGCGCTTATGGATCACTATTCCGCCAATCCCGCGCTGAGAGACGCGGGTTTGCCGTGAATCAAAAGGAGATGCGCGTGGATGATGTCGTAACACAGGTGGGTGCCTTTGCCCCGCTGATCATAAGCGCAGTCAAAGCGCTGGTCGTACTGATCCTTGGATGGATCATTGCTGGCGCCATTGCCGGTGTAGTCCGGCGCAGGATCAATGCGACACCGCATATTGATCAGACGCTTGGGAATTTCGTCGCCAGTCTGGTGAAATGGGTCATATTGGCCATGGTACTGGTTGCAGTGCTGGGCATCTTTGGCATTCAGGCGACAAGCATCGTCGCCATTTTGGGTGCTGCTTCTCTGGCCATTGGTTT
The DNA here is from genome assembly GCF_059611165.1 of Ruegeria sp. CDSB013. Classification (NCBI taxonomy): domain Bacteria; kingdom Pseudomonadati; phylum Pseudomonadota; class Alphaproteobacteria; order Rhodobacterales; family Roseobacteraceae; genus Ruegeria; species Ruegeria sp. CDSB013. The sequence continues at coordinate 49,191 of NZ_JBXWPA010000019.1, forward strand.
GGCCCTTCAAGGAACTCTGAGCGATCTTGCTGCCGGTGTCATGCTGGTTGTCTTCCGCCCTTACAAGCTAGGTCAGTATGTCGATATCGGCGGCACCGCAGGCACTGTTAAGGATCTGAACCTGTTCACGACCGAGCTGGTGACGCCGGATAACGTGCAGATCATCGTTCCCAACGGACAATCCTGGGGATCGATCATCACGAACTACTCGGCCCATGAAACGCGCCGCGTCGATCTGGTGTTCGGCATCGACTATGGCGACAGTGCGGATGAGGCAATGAAGATCATTCTGGATGTCGCGAAGGCTGATGAGCGCATCATGGATGACCCGGAACCGTGGGTGCGCGTGACCAATCTGGGCGACAGCTCGGTTGACCTGACAGCGCGCCTGTGGTGCGCGGCGGCGGATTATTGGGATGTGAAGTTCGACCTGACCAAAGCCGTCAAGGAAGCCTTTGACGCCAAAGGTGTTTCGATTCCCTACCCGCATTCGGTGGAAATCCACAAGGAAGGGTAAAGGCTCCCGCCCGTCGCGTGGGCATTGGAAATGCCCTCCTCCGGTTGGGCACGGCGCCGCGCTTTCAGCGCGGCGTTTCTTTTTTGGAAGCCAGGATCGTGGCTACAAACGAAAAGCGGCGCGCCAGAGGCGCGCCGCTATGCCCAACGCTGTAAAGCAGCCGCTTCAGCGGCTACTTTCAGGGGCGGGAGTGCTTCAGGCGTTGACGATTGCCTCAGGCGAGACAACGTCCAGACCCAGCGCCGTACCAACAGCTTCGTAAGTCAGCTGACCGGCATGGACGTTCAGACCTGCCAGCAAATGCGGGTCGTCCTGACATGCTTTCTTCCAGCCTTTACCAGCCAGTGCCAGCAGGAACGGCATGGTCGCGTTACCCAATGCGATGGTCGAAGTCCGCGCAACCGCGCCCGGCATGTTGGCAACGCAGTAGTGCATGACGCCGTCAACTTCGTAGATCGGGTCAGCATGGGTGGTCGCTTTGGAGGTTTCAAAGCAGCCGCCCTGGTCGATGGCAACGTCAACCAGAACCGCACCGGGTTTCATGGTGGACAGCTGCGCACGCGAGATCAGCTTGGGTGCCGCAGCGCCCGGGATCAGAACAGCACCGATGACCATGTCGGCATCCTGGATCAGCTCGGCCGTTGCTCCGGCTGTCGAGTACTGGCTTTTGAATGTGCCGCCGAAGACGTCGTCGAGGTAACGCAGGCGTGGCAGAGACCGGTCCAGAACGGTGACATCAGCGCCCATGCCGGCCGCGATCTTGGCTGCGTGCGTGCCAACAACGCCGCCGCCGATCACGATGACTTTGGCTGGGCCAACACCGGGAACGCCACCCATCAGAACACCGCGGCCGCCATTGGCCTTTTGCAGGGTCCACGAACCGACCTGAGGTGCCAGACGACCAGCAACTTCGGACATCGGCGCCAGCAGCGGCAGGCCGCCGTTGCGGTCAGTTACGGTTTCATAGGCAATCGCGGTGCAGCCCGACGCCAGCAGGTCGTGGGTCTGGTCTGGATCAGGTGCCAGGTGCAGGTAGGTGAACAGCAGCTGGCCTTCACGCAGCATCTTGCGCTCAACCGCCTGAGGTTCCTTGACCTTTACGATCATGTCTGCGGTCGCAAAAACTTCTTCGGCGGTGTCGACAATGCGAGCGCCTGCAGCGACATAAGAGTCGTTGTCAAAGCCAGAACCCATGCCGGCATTGGTTTCAATGATGACCTCGTGGCCGCGCGCAACAGCTTCTTGCGCAGCGTTGGGGGTCATGCCAACACGGAATTCCTGGGGTTTGATTTCCTTGGGGCAACCGATTTTCATTTCTCGCTCCTCCATTCATAAACTGCCCAAATTATGTGCAATTTGGGATGCAATTTCTGTGAAACTCTGCCCGTCATTTTGGTTTTCTTTGCGAGAATCTTCGGTACTATTGGAATATCTTGCAAAGGATTTGCGCGTATGAGCCTCGACACGACCGATAGAAAGATTCTGGCCGCCCTGCAGAGAAACGGCAGGATGTCGAATGCCGAGCTGTCAGATCAGGTGAATCTGTCGCCGTCGGCATGTCACCGGCGTGTCCAACGGCTTGAAGCCGACGGGTACATTCGAAACTATGTGGCATTGCTGGATGCACGCAAGATGAACGTCCCGACCACCGTGTTTGTCGAGATCACCTTGCAGGGCCAGGCCGAAGAGCTTTTGGATGCGTTCGAAAAAGCAGTGGCGCGTATTCCCGACGTTCTGGAGTGTCATCTCATGGCGGGGACGGCGGACTATATTCTGAAGGTTGTCGCCGAGAACACCGAGGATTTCGCCCGAATTCACCGTCAGTACCTTTCGCGCTTGCCCGGCGTGGCGCAAATGCAAAGCTCATTTGCTTTGCGTACTGTGTTCAAGACGACGGCCTTGCCGGTGTGACCGTCAGGCTGGGGCCGGGTAGGTGAACAGGATCAGATGCATGGCATTGAAGCCGAAATGCATTATGACGGGCACCCACAACCGACCGGTCGCATAAAATCCCAAACCACAGGCCGCGCCAAGAATCGCGGCATAAGCGACTAGGGCCGGACCCCCGGCAAAATGCGCCAAACCAAACAGAAGGCTGGCCAGAGTCACACCAAGTGCTGCACCTAGTTTGGACGCAATAAGCGACTGCAGATACCCACGGAAAAAGGCCTCTTCCGTCAAGCAGGTCAGAAACAGATTCGAGAGTGCGAACACAATCCACCAAGGTGGCAGGCTGACCTCTGGCCGGATGGCCTGCGCGGCCAGTCCAACGGCGAAGAGGGCGGGTAAGGCCGCAAGGCCCACCAGCAACGGTGTTCTCCGGACAGGTCTCGCTGAATTGGTCAGTCCCGGCCACGCCAACAGAACCGCGAACAGCACCATTGGCTTGTCCAGATTCAGGTACATTGAAAACGCCGAACTGTCGGGCCCGGCATAGACCCGGTCCAGTACCAGCAGGTTTTGAAATCCGGGCACCAGATGCGCGCCCAATCCAAGACACCAGCCAATCAACATGACGTGGCCAACCGCCGCGCCGGTGCCTGTGAGATGGTTCAGGGCCGCAGCACCCAGCAATCCGGCTGCAACAATTCCAACAGCCAAAGGCGTGACCAGCCCAATGGCGAGGGCGGCAAGACCAAACACCAACAGCAGCGTCAGGCCAAGTTGCCGCCGGCCCGAGGCCGCACTGACCATGCCGGCGATCAGTATGAACCAGGGCCATATCAATGGCAGGAGGGATACAAAATGCGCCACGGCTCTCTCTCGTATTCAGGTGCGTATTGATGCCGTCGGACACCCCCAAATGGCAAGGCCGTGTAAGGGTCGGCCTGTGCCTTACTGTCGGCGTTGCGTCAAATCAGACGCTTGTATCCAGGCGCAGGTCGGTTCAATTATAGGGATGACCGTACATCTGCCTGTTTTACGGCACCGCACCAACTTGATATTGAACCGGCGCGGGGCGTTCATCAATTATTTCTGATGACATCAGGCGGTCACACTCTCTGGGTATGGTCGGAACCCGTTGACTGATAAGGAGCAGATCTTGGCTTACCAACACAATGACGCCCCAAAAGACTGGCTGGAAGCCGAGCTCGAAGACTCGTTGGACGAAGATTTCGAAATCGAATTCAGTGAGCCGATGCTGTCGATGGAAGTTCGCAAGATCTACAAGGAACAGCATCCCGACATGTTGGACCGCAAGGTCTATTTCCAGAACCTGCTGCGATTGCAGGCCGAACTGATCAGAGTGCAGGATTGGGTTCAACATACCGGCGCCAAAGTGTGCATCCTGTTCGAAGGTCGCGACAGTGCCGGTAAAGGGGGGGTAATCAAGCGGATTACCCAGCGCCTGAACCCGCGTGTTGCGCGTGTGGTTGCCTTGCCTGCACCGAGTCGCAGGGAACAAAGCCAGTGGTATTTCCAACGCTACGTGCCGCACCTGCCCGCAGCTGGCGAAATCGTTCTGTTCGACCGGTCCTGGTATAACAGGGCCGGTGTCGAACGGGTCATGGGTTTTGCCAGCGAAGATCAGGTCGAACAGTTCTTTCAGGACGTTCCCGAATTCGAACGGATGCTGGTGCGGTCGGGGATCATCCTGCTGAAATATTGGTTCTCGATCACTGATGAAGAACAGCAGTTGCGATTCCTGATGCGCATTCACGATCCGATGAAGCAGTGGAAGCTGTCGCCGATGGATCTGGAATCGCGCATTCGGTGGGAATCCTACACCAAGGCCAAAGAGGATATGTTGTTCCGCACGAACATACCCGAAGCGCCCTGGTACATCGTCGAAGGCAATGACAAAAAGCGCGAGCGCCTGAATTGTATCGAACACCTGCTGACCAAGATCCCGTATTCGGATGTTCCGCAGGAAAAAGTCGACCTGCCGGATCGAAAGTACAACCCGGAATACGAACGCCGGGTTCTGCCGGACGATCTGTATGTCCCAAAGGTCTATTGAACTATTGAAGTAGAAATTGGTGCGAGGCAGGGTCGCCCCCGCCCCGCACCCTGGGACCCGTTAAGCGGCGTCCATCATGCAGTCGAAATCATAATAGTTGAACACAAAGACATCACCTGAATTGTCTCCGGTCATGTCAGAGCATGTCTCAACATCGTCCGCAGGATTGTCATCGCCGGTCATCACCATATCGAAATCGTCGGTTTCGGGTTCCGCATCGGCATAGTCCGTTTCGTTCCAATCAAACTGGTCGAACTGCGCCTGAATCGATTGGACGAATGCCCGGATCTCGGCCAGGAACTCCTGCACATCGAAACATGCAAATTCTTCAGGTTCTTCCGTTCCGGGCGTTTCTGGCTCCGGTACCTCGGCCACCGGTTCCTCGGGCTCGGTGATTTCTGGCTCCGGTACCTCGGCCACCGGTTCCTCGGGCTCGGTGATTTCTGGCTCCGGTACCTCGGCCACCGGTTCC